>JADFHG010000482.1 GCA_022567365.1 Planctomycetota bacterium
ATGCGACAACTTTCACCGCCGGCGGGCGGAACAGTCTGACGGATCGTCGTGTGGAGCGAGCGACCGGCAACGCTAAGAGCGCGTTTGGGAAGGCTGTCCTCCTATCCGAACCGCAACCGTTAGGGAGCGGTCTTGCGCCATATACTGGGGACCGCTTCCTCACGGGCGCGGTTCGGAAAGAGCGTTCTTGAAGCGCTCTTGGAGACAACGCACGGGCCAAGCGGAGCGGCGACACCACGAGCGCCCGTTCAATCGAAGGCATCAACGCCCGGTTGCGTGGACGGCCTGAACGAAGGATGAAGAGCCTATGAAAATAGTGGATTGCCGCAATCGTTTCGCGAAACGGTGGATTGCCATAATCGTTCCTCTGTGGACGCTCGCCGTTGTTGCGACCATGTCCGCGCCCGCCGCGGCGCAGCTTCGAGGCGGCAACGCCGCCGGTCGCTACGTCGACATCTCGCTGGCCGCGTCGGTCGAGTCCGTCGCCCCCGGCGAGGCGTTCGAGGTCGCGCTGCACTTCAAGCTGGCCGACGGATGGCACATCTATTGGAAGAACCCCGGTATCGGTCTACCCCCGAAGGCCAAGTGGACCCTGCCGGCGGGCTTCGAGATCGGCGAGCTCGAGTTTCCCGCGCCCAAGCGCAACATCGACGCAACGGGTCTGGTGACCAATCTCCTCGGGCACGAACCCGTCTTGCTCGCGACCGTCATACCGCCGGCTTCCATCGATGCAGGCAACGTGACCCTCAAAGCCGACATCACCTACCTCGTCTGCAATCAGAATTGCCTGCGCGGGAGCGCGTCGGTCGAGATCGCGATTCCGGTTGCGGCGACCGGCGCGCCGACGAAACCGGCCAACGAGGATCTCTTCAAGAAGGCACGCAATGCGCTGCCCAAGACGTCGAGCAAGTACGTCACCATCACGCCGTCGATCAGCGAGTCCAAGTTCGCGGTCGGGGATACGTTCGACCTCACCCTTTCCATCAAGGTGAAATCGGGGTTCAAGATCCAGTCGCACAAACCGCTCGCGGCCAACCTGATCGCGACCGACGTCTTCCTCGAGCGCCCGGCGGGAATCACACTCGGCGACCCCGTCTACGACAAACCCAAGATCAAACGCGATCCGGTCCTCGGCGAACAGAGCATCTACAGGGGGCGCTTCAAGGTGCGCATCCCGGCTACGGTCGATGAGGAAGTTGATCGGGCGACGGTGCGGTTCGCCGGTGTGATGCGCTATCAGGCGTGCAACGCCGCGGGGAGTTGTTTTCCGCCGGCTACGCTCGCGTTCTCCTATTCGCCGGGTATCGCTGACGCATCCGCATCCGCACCGAGCGACGGCGACAAGGCCGCCTCGTCCGCATCCGCGCCGAGCGAAGCCAATGAGGCTGTTGCGACCGCCACGTCGGCGCTGGATGGGGACGACGCAAGCGCGCAGCCCGCCAATTCGGCCGATAACACCGAGCCGGCTGGAGACATCAAGCTAGGCGATCCACAGGATACCGTATCGTCGACATCGAATTCGGATGACGATGGGGCATCGGTTACGGATGACACGATTGCACCGGTTGCCGCGGCACCGATCGCAGTAGCGGATGAGGATGCGGGGACGAGGGGTGGCTGGTTCTGGAGATTCCTGGAGCGATTGGGGCTGCCCGGCAATATGATACGTTTCATCCGATTTGGAATGATGCTGCTTGCGTGCTTTATCTATGGACTGGTGCTGAATGCCACGCCGTGCGTGTTGCCCGTGCTTTCGATCAAGGTGCTGGGGTTTGTCCAGCAGGCCCATGAGTCGCGCCGGCGCACGCTGATGTTGGGCCTTAGCTTCGGTCTCGGCGTGATCATCTTTTTCGTGGTGCTCGGTTTCATCGCGGCGAAAGGGGGCAACCTGCTTCAGTCGCCCATCGCCGTGATCACTCTGGGTGCCATCGTTATGGCACTAGCGCTGAGCATGCTCGGCGTATACACGCTGCAAGTGCCCACCGCGGCGACCAAGCTCGATGCGACCATTCAGAAAGAAGGGCTTGTCTCGTCGTTCGCGAAGGGCGCGCTCGCGCCCGTGCTCGGTTTCGCGTGTACCGGTCCGGCGCTCGCGTTCGCATTCGGTTGGGCGACGCAGCAACCACCGGCGACCGCGATGTTCGCGTTTCTCGCGGCCGGTGTGGGGATGGCCAGTCCGTACATGCTGCTCGGGGCCAATCCGAACTGGCTCGGCTTTCTGCCGAAGCCCGGCAATTGGATGATCACGTTCGAGCGCATCATGGGGTTCCTCCTGCTGGCGATGGTCATACTGCTGATCCATCCGCTCGTGTGGCACATCGGCGCGGAGGGGCTCGAGTGGACGCTGGGGTTCTTCGTGTCGATCGCGCTGGCCTGTTGGATGCTTGGCCAGATCTCCGCGACGATGCCGGCGCCGACTCGATGGCGCTATCGCGGCACCGCCGGTGCGATCGTCTTGCTGGTGGGCATGATCATCTATGGCGGTGTTTATCCGTTAGGCGAGGCGATTGCCGAGCAAAAGCGATTGCGCACACCGATCGCGATGGGCGACGCGAAGGGCGACCCAACGTCCAACGATTATTCCCACCGCATCCCTTGGCGACCTTGGTCGCGGCAGGCCGTTCGTGATGTGGTCAGCTCTGGGCGAACGGTCTTTCTCGATGTCACCGCGGCATACTGCACGAACTGCAAATACAACAAGAAGGTCGCGACCAACACGCCGGAAGCGATCGCCAAGATGAAGGAGCTGGGCGTCGTCCCGTTTCAAGCCGACTTCACCGACGGAGACGGGAAGGTGTTCGAACTGCTTCAGCGTTTTGGGATTCTCGGCCCGCCGCTCAACGTCATCTATCCCGCCGGCAAGCCCGACGAGCCGATCCTCATGAGCACGATGTTTTCCAAAAAGTATCTCCTTTCGAAGCTGGACGAAGCCGGCCCCTCGACCGGCGGTTGAGCGCCGAATTCCTGCGGGCTACTCGGCTCGGCTATGACTAACATCGGGGATGGTTTCAGGGCGAGGCTCTCGCCGAGCCGGGACTATATCCTTAGGGGTCGGGCAAGAACAAGTTGAACAGATTCCCGGAGAAACGAGCTTGTTTGAGCGACTTCCGCGCTACGAATAGATTAGCAGCCTGTTGAAAAAGTCGCGCTCCGACGAGAAAGTAGCGGCCGCCCCCCGTGGCGGCCGTAGGACGGCGATAGCGGACTCGAAAGCCACGTCCGCCGCGGGGGGCGGACGCTACTCGCAGCTTTTC
>JADFHG010000483.1 GCA_022567365.1 Planctomycetota bacterium
GGGTGATGCGTTGCCGTGCCCATGCGCCGGGTGCCCGACGCCGACCCCGGCCGGAATCGGCGAGACTTCCGCTTGCGGACCGAGCAACCACTCGCGCGTACCGTCCGTCGATCCGCCATCGACGACGAGAACCTCGCAGGGCGTCTCGACGTTCTGTCTGATCCTGTCGAGACACCGTGCGAGCCGTTCGCGGCGGTTGAAAGTCGGCACTACAATACTGACAATGGGGTACGTTATTCGTCTCCGTTTCGCACACGCGCGTCAACGTGTACGCTATCGGCGTTTTTGACCGATAATCTGTGGTCATGGAAGAGAATTGCGGGATGATCATCTCAACGCCCTGACTAAGGAGCGCATAGTGAATGCAACAACCGGGATGCTCGTGGTGCTGTGTTTGCCGGTCGGCGGGGAATCGGCGACGGTGAAGGATGATACCGCGGCGCCGCCACCAGCCGAAATGCAAGGGCTATGGCCGACGAACCGGCTGATTGAGCTGATGCTCCGGCGGTGGGCCGACGAGGTCAAACACGAGTACGATCTCGACGAGGAGCAGGCGCTGAGCGTCGAAAAGCGGCTCGTCGAGCGGTGGAGGGGGTTCCTGGAGCACAATCGATCCACCATCCAGCCGCTTGCGAATGAGTTCATCGAACTGCGCATGGACCTCACCCCACCCGACAAGGAGCGCGTCATGGCGTGGGCCGAGCGGGTGCTCCCCGTGCTCGACCTGTTTCGCGATCAGATCAACGAGGGCGCGAACGAGTTTCGCGAGATCCTCACGCCGATCCAGAAAGCCAAATTCGAAAACGACATCATGGAATTCGGCGCGGGCATTCAGATCGCCAAAGCCAAAGTCAAGACCTGGACCAAGGGCGACTTCGACGAGCGCGACTTCTGGGAACCGACCCGCACCGAACGGCGCAGGCGCCGCGCCGAACGCGAGAAGGAACGGGCCGAGCGCGACGCGGCCGCGGAAAGCGCCGAGTCGCGCCCCGCCGACCAGATCGGCGACGAAGTGAGTACGTGGCGGGCGTACGTCGAAGAGTTCGTTGCGACGTATGACCTCGACGACGGACAAAAGGGCGCCGCGCGATCAATCCTGACCGAGTTGTCCGATCGCGCCCTTGCCCATCGCGACCGCAACCGCGCCGAGATTGACAAACTCGAACACAAGATCGCGGCCCATGCGGAACGCGCCGACGTGCCCCATGCCGAGAGTTCGGACGGTGCCAAAGCGCTGGCACAGCTCAAGGCCCAACTCGTCAAGCTCTACGGTCCGATCGATCGCATGTTCGAAGAGCTCGAGACCAGACTGGACGCCATACCCACGCACGCCCAACGCCAGCGGGTGGAGAAGGCCGCGAAGTTGGATAAGGCGGAGAGCGCCGAAAACGAACCCCTGTCGCCGGATTGATGAGCCGTCGGTCCCGCTGCGACGGTGAACCCGAGCCGCATGCTTCAGCCTGCGCGGTCCTCCGTCCCCTACCGAGCCGCGTGGGCAATGTGGCACACTCGCCCTTGAGTGTGAATCCTTGGAGTGTGGCACGCTCGCCCTCGAGTGTGTTTCAAACGGCGCCCCGGTCCCGCTGCCATGATTCCCAGCCGAGGGCGGCTGGGCTACAAATGTAGCACACTCGCCCCCGAGTGTGATCCCGATGACCCGCAATATGGCACACTCGCCCTCGAGTGTGATTCTGATGACCCGCGTGCCTCTCGCCCCCTGCCAAACTGCATCCTTCAGCTTGCGCCATCATTCGTCTCCACCCGAGCCGCATGCTTCAGCTTGCGCGATCATTCGTCCCCTACCGAGCCGCATGCTTCAGCTTGCGCGATCACTCGAAGCCTTCGGACGCTCCCCTACGGACAACTTCCCTACGGGCATGCGCCCGGACATCCCCAGGTGTACGTCGGGCTGCAGCCCATCTGGGCCAGGCGGATTTTGCCGTTGTCGTCGCCGTCGATGCAGATGTCGATGTCGTGGGCCAGGCACCCGACCACCTCTATCCGCGCGAACGGCCCGAGGCTTCCAAACAACCCACTCCCGTTGTCCTTCACTCGGATACAACCGTCAAACTTCGTGCCCACCGGCGGGTCTCCGATCGCCGTCGGACCGCTATGGATCGTCCCATTCGCGTTGAAGTTCCCCTGGCTGTCGTTGATGACGATGGTCCCGTTGGAACCCAAGCCCGCCGCAAGGTTGATAAGCGTTAGGGCCACGTTCTCCTCGCCGATGACGATGCCGCCGTCCGCGGGGCCATCGACCAAAATCCGCCCCAGGCCCGCGAGGGATCCCGTCACGGCGATCGTCCCGTCGTGGTCCCCGGTAATGTCGATGTCCCCCTTGACGTCCTCCCCTACGCTCAGCGTACCCGTGCTCGTCAGATTACCCACGATGTAGACGTTGCCTTTACCGCCGAGGGTTCCATTGATGTCGATCGTACCGGCCATGTCGCCGACAAACTTGATCGAACCGTCCACGTCCTCCGCATGGACCTCGCCGTCGTCCGCGACTCCCGAAAACGACGCCTGCCCGGAGAACGTGTCCCCCGCGCTGTCCCCGAGGATTACGTCGCAAGTCATGTTCCCTTCGTCGCATACCGCGAACGCGGTGGGCTCGCAATGGAACGTGTTCCCATTAATGACCACACTTTGTGTCACCGTCCCTCCGTTAATGATGTCGCCGGCACCGCCCTTCGACAGTAGTATAAGCCCTGCCATGGGTTTGCTCTTCAGGTCGATATCGGCCGAAGATGCGAGTGTACCATACACGACGAGGGTCTGGTTGATCCTCAGCCCCTCGTGGAGGATGATCGATCCGGCCGTGTCTTCACATGTGCCTCCGTTGCAGTTCTTGTTCAACACAATTCCCGAGGGATAGGTCCCCGTGGGATCCCCCTGCACGCTTGTCATGTCGGCTACGTCGATGAGGGACGTCGCCGTGACGCCGCCGTTGACCACCATACATGACCGGGCCATGACTTCGGTGACCTTGTATGTGCCCGTAAGGTCGCCGCCGACTCTGACCCACGCCGCAAACATCGATCCCAGTTCGATCGTCCCCGACACGTCACCGGCGATGTCGATTTCGTAGTGAAACTGGGTTCCCGTGGCGGAATCCACGTCGAGCAGCCCCGAGAGGTTGCCTCCAATCTTCAGGTCCACGTCATAGGCACCAAGGGGTCCGATATTGTTCATCGTGGCGATTGTAATGTCGCCCGCGACGTTTCCGTAGATGTCGAATTCGATCGTATTGGC
>JADFHG010000017.1 GCA_022567365.1 Planctomycetota bacterium
TGGCCGTAGTTGTTCCTTCCCCACGCCACGACGGAGCCGTTGGCCTTCAAGCCGAGACTGTGGAACGCGCCCCCCGCGATCGCCACGAAGTCCGCGTTCGGCGCCGGCACGTTGCATTGCCCGTATCCGTTATGTCCCCACGCCACGATCGAGCCGTCGCCCTTGAGGGCCAGACCATGTTCCCGCCCTGCGGAAATGGCCACAAAGTCGGTCTGTATTGGAACCCCCGTGACTTGTCCATCATCGTCACGCCCCCACGCGACGAGAGACCCCGCGAAGGCGATGGATTGCCCGGAGAGCCCGATCGCGATACAAGCAGCAACCGCAGGCAAATTGACTGACAGTGTGAGCTTCATGGTTTTTCTCCTTTTAAGATGGTTGAACATGCACCTTTCCCTGATCTACTTTGTTGTTGAGCGACAGTTCCTCTCAAGGAGTTTCTGCCCCTTGTCTCATGTCACTTTCCGGGCGCAGGCCCCTGAACCACTCACGGGAACACGACATACATATGCGACAAAGCGGTCGTCGGAGCACAATACAAAAGGGCGCGAAACCGAAACGCGCCCCTGCACTGAGGTATTGGCATACCCGCAACAAAAGGCGATCCGGCCCACGCCCCTTTCGGGACGCAGCACCGGTCGCGCATCTTTGTTGCTGAGAATTGCCAATTTTCACGATAAGACGGCGGCCGAAACGACGTTTGTCTTGACGCTAATCGTTGAGCGTCTCTGTTTCTATCTGAGTTGCACACCTCCACGAAGACAGTAAGCACTTACCGGCGCGCCGGACGGGGCGTGTCCCACTGCGATTCCTCGCATCTTATCCGGACGTGGTGCGGTTTTCAAGCATTTCCGACGCTTTCCAAGCCCGCCTGCAGGTTTGGCGGGCGTCCGCTCCTGGGAATCACTCTTCCACTCCAAGGAACGAACCATCCACTCCCGGGAATCAACCGTCCACTCCGGGGAGTCGGCGGACCACGCCGAGGGATGAATGGGCGATTCCGAGGAATGAGCGGTCCGTTCCCGGCGGATTCGTCTTCGGCCATGCACTTCGGGCGAATGGCACTCTTAGGTTCACGGCCGCACATGGGGTGATCGTAGGCCGCGGCCCGTGAAGCGAGCATCGCGGGCGTTGTAGTATCGGGACTGTCTGAGCCGCATGGTTCAGCTTGCGCGATCTTGGGAGCGCCGATTACCGTCACCAGCATTCGTGACATCGCGCGGGCCTGGCAAAGCCAGCTTGCTGGCAGCCCGCGGCTCGGGGGAGAATCATAGTGGCAGGACATATGAAACGCGATGCTAGCCTGAAACGCGATGCTAGCCCGAGCGCCGTTTCATGTTGCGGGGTCGGCGAGGCGAATCGGCGGGATGCAATCGAGCCCGCCCGATGCGCCGAGATCGTGCCGCTTCTTCCCTATCAACGCGAGGACGTGGAGAGTGAATCCCGGTTCCGGTGGAATTGCTGGTCACGGCAGACCGGCAAGAGTTTCACGAAGTCGCTGCGGAGAATCCTGCGCGGTCTCGCACGGGGGCGCACGCAGATCTTCCTGTCGGCCGGCGAACGCCAGAGTCGAGAGCTCATGGCCAAGGCACGGCGACACTGCCAGGCGCTCAAGATCGCGACCGACTATTACGACAATCGGTTTTTCAAAGGGCTTTCCATCAAGCAACTGGAGATCGTGCTCCCGGGGAACGTGCGCATAATCGGTCTGCCGGCAAACCCGGAGACCGCACGTGGTTATACCGGCGACGTGTTCTTGGACGAGTTCGCGATGCACAGGGAGGATCGCGAGATCTGGGGGGCGATTCTCCCGTCGCTGCTTCGCGGAGACGGGGAGCTCGACGTCGCATCGACGCCCAAGGGTCGCAGCAACATGTTCTTTCAACTTTCGCACAACGATCGGTTTTCGAAATCGATCGTGACGCTGCCGGAGGCGATTGCGCAAGGGCTCGACGTGGACGCGGCCGAGATGCGCCGCGCCATGAACGACGATACGCTATATCGCCAGGAGTTTCTCTGTCAGTTTCTCGACGAGACGACGGCCTTTCTGACGTACGAACGGATCGCATGCTGCGCGGATCCGGCGCTTGTGTTGTACGACACACCGGCGGAACTGTCGCGCGACACGCGCGAGCTGTTCGTCGGCGTGGACATCGGTCGCTATCGAGACCTTACCGTCGCGTGGGTGTTGGCACGGGAGGGTGACGCGCTCGTGACCGTTGGGTTGTTCGAGCTCGCAGCGGCACCGTTTCGCGAGCAGGCGGTGGAGGAATTCGGCGGGCATCGCGTTGAGGCAGTGCAACTGACGCTTGCGCTCAAGTCGCAGATGGCGTCGGCGCTGCGCATCCTGGTCGAAGCGCAACGAATCCGCATCCCCGACGACGCACGAATACGCGACGACTGGCACAGCGTCGAGCGATCGGTCACGTCGAGCGGCCACTTCAAACTATCGGCACCTCGGCGAGAGGGGAGCCACGCGGACCGGTTCTGGGCGGCGGCGCTCGCGGTACACGCCGCGGATACGGCGCGCGGCCCTGCCGAACACATGACGACTTCGCCGCTGCAATTCGCGCGGGCCGGGACATGGTAGGGGAGAGGTTGGAAGCGGACATCATGAACAGGGTATTCGGGATGCGCCACCGGCGGAATCCCCTTGGCGAAACCAACAGGAGTTTCCTCGCATGAGACTATCGCAACGAATCGTAAACGCGTTCGGGGCCGTGCTCGATAGGCCGCCCAAGAACGGCAGGCTCGTGTTTCCGAGGAAAGAGGACTCGATCCGCGACTACACGAGCGCGGGGCTGACCCCGTCTCGGCTCTTGGCGATCCTGCGCGAAGCGGACGACGGCTCGCTTTCATCGACCATGCAGCTCTTCGAGGAGATGGAGGAGAAGGACGCCCATTTGTTTTCGGTTGCCAACACGCGCCGGTTGGCGCTCACGGGATTGGAATGGCAAGTCGTCAGTGCGTCGGATGGGGTCGGTGATCCGGCGGAGACCCGAAGCGGCACGCCCGGCGGTATCGACGCGGGCCTGGCGGAGGAGGCGGCGGCGTATTGTCGGGAGGTTCTCGCCTCGATGGAATCGCTCGACGAAGCACTGCGACACCTTTCCCTCGCGACGGGTCGCAACATCGCGATCGCGGAGGTCGTGTGGGAAGCGGCGGCGGGGGAGCTTCGCCCGGTCGAGATCGTGCCGATCGACTTCACCCGGATCGTCTTCGACGAATTCGATCGCCCGCGGATCCTGACCGAGGACGAGCCGCGTGACGGAATCGAACTGGTGCCCGCGAAGTTCATCGTCCACACGCCGCACAGCGCCGGTGGACATCCGCAGCGCGGCGGTCTTCTTCGCGTGACGGCGATGGTCTACCTGGCGAAGAACCTCGCGTTGAAGGACTGGATGATCTTCACCGAGCTGTTCGGCATGCCGGTACGGATCGCCCGGTACGAGCCGAACGCGACGGCCGAGGAAAAGCGCGAGCTATTGCGGATGTTGGAGTCCCTCGGCAGCAACGCGGCCGGAATTTTCAGTCGGGCGGTGGAACTCGAGGTCATCGCGGCGAACCGCGGCGCGCCTGCTCCACCATACGAATCTCTGATTTCATTTCTCAACCGCGAGATGAGCAAGGCGTGGCTCGGGCAGACACTGACCACGGAGACGGCCGGTCAGAGCTCGTCGTTCGCGGCGACACGGATCCACGAGGTGGTGCGCCAGGACGTGCTCGCGGATGACATTCGCAAGGAGGGATGCACGATCCGACGCGATCTTCTGTTACCCATGACCCGTTTCAAGTTCGGTTCGAGCGCACCGGTACCGCGGTTTCGGCGCAGGCAGGGTGCCGCTCGGGACGTCGAGCAACTCGCCCGCGTGCTCGATTTGGCCGTCAACCGTCTTGGCGCGAAGGTGCCGGCGCGGTGGGCGCACGACGCATTGGGCATGCCGATGTCGGGCGAAGGGGACACGTCGCTGTCGGGCGAGGCAAGATGATCGATCACCGGTTGTGTCGAAGCGCGCGCCGGACACGTTGTAAGTGCAAAGAGGCTGTCACGAAGATCGTGAAACGCGAGGTGACCATGACTACGAACGAAGAACGAAATGAAGGGATGGCGGCGGAGACGATGGCGCTCAAATCGGCGCCGGTCGCGGCGGAAGCGCCCCCGACAAGAATCGTGCTCGCACCCTGGGGCGAGGTCGAGAGCGTCAACGGCAGCTTTATCGTCGATGACGAGTCGGCGGCGGAGGCCATCCGTGCATTCGAGACGCACGGTACGGACCTGCCGATCGACTATGAACACCAGACGCTGGGGGGCCGCTTTGCGTCGCCGAACGGACAGGCGCCGGCGGCCGGTTGGATCAAGAAGATCAGCGCGGAGCCCGGCGTCGGTCTGATCGCGCACATCGAATGGACCCAGCCGGCGAAGGAAATGTTGCGGACGAAACAGTATCGGTTTCTGTCGCCGGTGGCGATCATTCGCAAGTCGGACCGCAAGCTCGTCGCGATTCACTCGGCCGCCCTAACCAACAAACCGGCGATCGTCGGCATGGAGCCGATCATCAACCGCGCGAGCCCCGGACCGGCGTTCGCCGTGAGCGACACCGTATGGCACGACGACGACTTGGGGCAAGGCGACCGCGACCCGTTGGCCGTTCTGACGGCGCACCTCGATCTGGGCGCCGAAGCGTCGGCGGATCAAGTGCTCGTGGCGGCGAGCGAGCGTCTTTCGTTTCTCGAGGCGCGGCTATCCGCGAAACGCGTCGAGGACCGCATATGCGAGGCGGTGCGGAGCGGTCGTCTGGTGCCGGCGCAGCGATCATGGGCGGAGAGGCTCGTGCTGCGCGACGAGTCACTCTTCGACGAGTGGCTTCGGACGGCGCCGGTCGTTGTGGTTCCGGGGTCGCGATCGATTCCGCCGGACACGTTGGCGTCGGGTGTGTCACGAACCCGGGCGGTGGAGGCACGAGCGCGGTCGGAATACCGCAGTAGCCCGCTGGTTTCGGCGCTGACGAGTGAAGAAGCGTTCGTGGCCGACGCGATCCGACAGGCGCGCGAGTAGCGGCTGGCGGCGACGACCGGCACGGGTCCGCGATCGGCGAAACGGCTCCGCGGGCGACTCGACAGACACACGAATGACGGGACGTCTCCGCGAACCGTGCGAACGGGCGGTAGTGCAGTGATTCAGAACTGGGGAGGTGTATCCTGAACCGAACCGCGAACGTCGGGAAGCGGCTTGACCACCAGCAAGCCGGCCTTGCCAATGAAAGCACGTGCCCTCCCTCACGGCCCTAGGTTCGGATAAGAGGCCCTGTGCTTGAATCACCACAGCAGTATGAGACGACGTTAGGTAAACGAGGCAATCCAAGAGGATGGAATACCGATGGCACTGACCAAGAACCTTGAAGTGGACCACTATGTGGACCAGGAGCTCCGCAGCTACGAAGTCGCGGCGGCAAAGCACGTCTACAAAGGCGCGCTTATCGGCCTGAGCACGGACGGCTACGCCCAACCGCTGACGGCGGGGGATCCGTTTGTCGGGATCGCCTACGAGGAGATGGACAATACGTCGGGTGCCGACGGCGACGTATCTGTACGCGTCTATACCGTTGGTGACTTCGGCATGACACTGGCCGGCGCGTCGACAAGCACCATCGGTCGGCCGGTCTTCGCCAGCGACGACGACACTTTGACGCTCGTCGGCGCCGGGAACAGCTACCTGGGGCGGGCGCAGGATCTGGTGACGGCGCACAAGGTTGTTCTTCGGATCGACTCGATGGACACGGCCGTCAAGACCATTACGCATGCCGTGGAGAATCTGGCCGCGGGCGGCGACATCGCGGCCCGCGCGATTCACTCGTTTGATCAGGAGGCTTGGATCGTGGGCGCGCGGGTCGTCAATCAGGCGACGGCCGCCGCGGGAATCGACAACAGCAACACGTGCGTCATCGTCCTGGCGACAGGCGCCGGCACCGTAGTCAGCGAGACGTTTGACTCGACCACGACCTTTCCGGCCGCCAACGCGGACCAGGATTTGGGGGCGCTCGCCAACGAGCACGCGACGGCCGGACAGGTCTTGACCCTGGCGGTCACCAATGGAGCGACGGCCGATCCCGGACCGTTCCTGATCGAAGTGGATTACGTGTAAGCGCCGTCCGTGGCTCATGCCGGCGACTGTAGATTGCGTTGAGTATTGGATGAAAGGAGCGGCCCCATGGCCATTATCAATACGGGTTTGTTGAGTAAAGGGCTTCGTAGCGAGTTTTTCAACCGTTTCGAGGCCACGAATACACATTTTCAGGATCTTTCGACCCGGATCCCATCGACCTCGGACAGTGAGAGCTACAAATGGCTCGGATCGATCCCTCGGATGCGGGAATTCGGAACGGGCCGAGTCGCGAAAGGGGTTCGGACCGAATCATATTCCGTCGAGAACCTCAAATACGAATCGACCCTCGAGGTGGATCGCGACGAGGTATCGGACGATCAAACCGGTCAGATTCGCGTTCGGATCGCCGAGATGGCGCAGCGGGCGGCCACCCACAAGGATTTTCTGACTTCGCAGTTGCTCGCCAACGGCGACTCGGCGGGTTTCAACAGCTATGACGGGGTGCCGTTTTTCAGCACGCTGCACGTGTCCGGGTCGTCCGGTTCGCAAAGCAACAAGCTGACATCGACGGCCGTTGATACGGACGACGCGACGACGGACGAGTTCAAGACGTCGCTTCGCGCGGCGATCGGCGCAATGATGGCATTCAAGGACGACGTTGGCGATCCGATTGCGATCACGGCCACGGGGCTGGTTTGCGTGTTGCCGACAAACCTGTACCTCACGGCGCTCGAGGCGGTCAATGCGACGATCGTGAGCACGACGTCAAACGTCCTGCAGGGCGTAGCGCAGATCATTCCCTACCCGTGGCTCGGCGGACTGGACACGTGGTATCTGTTGAAGACGGACGTCGTTGTGCGACCGTTCATTTTCCAGGATCGCGAACCCATCGAGTTCACCGCGCTCACCGAGAACAGCGACGAAGGTTTCCGGAGGGAGAAATTCCTGTACGGCGTGCGGGCACGCTACCGCATGACCTACGGATATTGGCAGCACGCCGTGCAGACGCAGTTCACGGTGTGACGGTTGCCGAGAGACGTGTGGCACGATTCTCGAGTCGTGTGTTCGGCGGTCGATAACCGGTGCCACACATTGACGGTACCAATCGAGAGGGGATCCGCCCCGGCCTGGCCGCACGCAGAGGGAAAGAACCATGAGCTACATCACCAACGCCGACATCGAAGAGCGTCTCGGTTCGGACGCCTACGTGCAACTCACCGACGACGACGGCGACGGCAATGCCGACGTGGGCGTCGTCGATGAGGCCAGGCTCGGAGCGGAAGGCGAGGTCAACAGCTATCTCGCCCGGCGATACCAGGTGCCGATCGACCTGGTGGCGCATCCGGACCTGGCGGGCGTTCTGATGTCGATCTCGCTCGACATCGCGGAGTTTCGCCTCCGCGCCCGCAAGCCGCCGGTCGCGGCCGAGGCAACGGCCATGCGCGATCAGGCCATCGTCTGGCTGAAACGGGTCGCCGACGGCGTGATCGAACTCCCTTCGGACGTGTCGGCGAATACGGACCGTGGGATCATCGCGGAGGTGGTCGGAGACGAGCGCGTGCTCTCGCGCGATGAAATGTCGGACTTCTGAGAACTTCCTGCCACCGCCGCGACGTCACCGCGGGCGCCTCGGGTGTCCGCGGTGACAAGCGGTGGCGTGAGACCCATGGCAAGAAGTATGACGAGCGGCGCCCCCGCCGCGACGGGATGAAGTAGAGACAACAGTGGCAACCCCCGACCGAACGACAATCAAGGCGGCGATCCAGGCACTGATCACGAAGCTCAGCGCCAACCTGGTCGCGGATCCGCCGACGGCGACGAAGCCCTTTCGCAGCGTACGGGTGGGTCGTGTCGGTTTGACCGAGTTTCCCCGACCGTTTCTCGCGGTGGCGCTGACCGAGAGCAAAGTGATCGGCGTGACGGACGACGACAAGCTCTTCGAGGTGGGGGTGACGCTACAACTGGTGACCGACGTATCAGCGGCCGACGCGCACGATGCGCTCCTCGATATGATCGACGCGGTCGAGGATTATTTCGATTCCATTGTCGACACCGGTGTCATCGAAGGCGCAGAGGGATTCGACGATCGCGTATGGTCGTATGCGTATCCGCCGACGACGGCCGGGGCGAGGGTCGCGAGCGCCGCTGCCACGCAGAAGTTCGTCGTCAAGGTCGAACGACAGTAGCACCGCGTGCCGGCGAGCTGACTCGGCGAGGGTGTTGTACGCCGGACTAGGAACAGTTTCATTTCAGGTGTAGCGGGATCGGTATGACTGGAGCCCTCGAATACCACGTCCGCCACAGGGGGCGGACGCTACGAGATGGTCGAAAAGGCTCTGGGAGCACACGATGATCTGGATACTGGCTACGCGCGGCGCATCGACGAAACTTCGAGCGACCCCGTTCACCGAGACGGCGATCGAAGGCATACACAGCTTTGTGTACAAATCGGGCGTCGAACCGGTGGTGTTCAGCGGCGGTGACAAGTCAGAGGGTGAGCTCGGGACGTTCGCGCGAGGACTCAATCGTGTTTCGGGATTCGTCTTTTCGTATCACGGTTTGGTGGCCGAGACCTTGCTTGGTCTCACCAGCGAAATCGATCTGATCGTCCGGTATCGGGCGAACAAGGAAAAACGCAAACGCACGTTCGCCGACGTCATCTTCCTCGGCGACGCCGTCGTGACCGTGCCGCCGGTCAATACGGGCGTAAGCGAACTGATCGGGGTGCCGTTCCGCGTGCAGATCCCCGAGGGTGAGACGCTTGCCGCCCATGTCCTCGATACAACGGACTAATCGTCATGTCATTCGACGTTCACGACATCCAAACCACGGCCCAGGCCGGATTCGACCAACAGAACTTCGAGCTTGCCCGGGCGATCGACCGGTCGCGGTTGGTCGTGTATAGCCAAACGGCCGACGGGTCGGCGAATATCGCCGAGACGTTCAACCTCGACCGCCGCTTTCGCCTCGTCTTCGTGCGCTGCCACTTCACCTTTGGGTTTGGACTGGCGAACATGACCGTTTCGATCGATTCGGCTTTGGGATCGAGATACGACGTGGTCCTCGCGAAGATCACCGCCGTTGGGACGGGGGCGGACGCACTGCTGAACATCCCCGGCGAGGAAAACGCCGAACCCTCCCCTTGGACGATCAAAACGGGGGACAAGATCCGCATCAACTGGACCAACCCGGCGAGCGGCACGATGTCCTGGGCGCTAGAGGTGGGGATGGCACTGGTGGCGTAGAAGACGTTCGGCCCAGGATCTTCGCGGCTTTTCCCGCCTGCGGGCGGTCCCCGGGAATCTTCCGCAATAACGCTTGCTCCTCTTCGTCGGGATAATCAAACTCATCCGACAAACAAACCGGGCAAATTATCCCGCCCCGGACGCCACGCCTATCGTTTCTGCCAAGTGGGGCCGGATGCGGTATGCTATCCCCGGTTGAGCCGTGGCCTCACCCGCAGCGACATGCATGATCCCTGTAGACCGGCGCGGCGAGGGCGCGAAATCGTGTTTCGAATCACACCGTGAAGCTGAACCACGAAGGGCGATCCGCCCTGCGGCGTGAGACTTGGCGCGAACCCCGGGCAGGCGCGTCTGCGTAGTACCATCGTGCAGAAAGCCGTCGAAATCATCGCCGTGCTCCTTCTCGTCACGGTGGTGACGCTGCGCCCACTCATCTTGGAGAAGTACGACACGGCCACCGACCCGGTCACCGTCGCGCTGGCAGAATTGTCCGACGCGACGCCGGTCCGTACGCTGGTCTTCGACGTGCTCATCATGCTGGGCGCGTTTGGTTGGCTGGTTTCGCGGGCGATCGGTCCGGCGCGGCGCTACCGCTTCACGGGGCTCGAAGCGGGCATGTCCATCGTGCTTCTCGCGGCCGTCGCGTCGTGTTGCGTTGCCGGCAACAAACGCATCGCAATCAATGCCACGATCGATTGGCTTTGTTACCCGGTCCTCGCGATTGCCCTTGCGCAGCTCCTTACGGGTCCGGTGTTGCGCCGGTTATTCATCGCCGCGATCCTTGCGTCGGCGTGCGCCCAGGCGGTTGAATGCTACGGTCAGTACCTCGTGACGAACGAGGATACGCGCCAACAATATGAAGAAATGAAGGTCGAGTTCTGGGCAAGCCAACAGGTGCCGTTGGATTCGCCGAAGGTCGCACTGTTCGAAAGGCGAGTGCTCGCCAACGAGGCGACGGGGTTTCTCGCGCACGGCAACGTCACCGCGTCGTACCTGGTGCTGACCGGCTTCATGGCCGCAGGCGTTGCGCGCGGGGTTTGGCGCGGCCGACGCAAGCGGTCGCGCGCCGGCGCTGTCTTGTGTGGTTTGCTCGCCGCCTTCCTTCTCGGGGCCGTTCCGCTGACCGGCAGTATTGGCGCGTTGTCAGCCGCCGCGATCGGCGCCGCCTTCTGGTTGCTTACCGCGCGGGCTCGCGGATGGATCGGTCGCAATCGCGGCAAAGCCCTCATCGCCGGCTGGGGCTTGGCGGCGTTCGTTTTGGCGGCCGTGATCGGCCATGGAATGTACCACGGCTCCTTACCCCACGCGTCGCTCGACTTCCGTTGGAAGTATTGGGAAGCGTCCGCGGGGATCGTCCAGGATGCCCCGTGGACCGGTGTGGGGCGCGAAAACTTCGGACGACATTACCTGCGGCACAAACCGATCACGAGTCCGGAAGAGGTCGCGAATCCTCACAACCTGTTCGTGCAGGCGGCGGCCGATTGGGGTTTGCCGGGACTCGTCGGCGTCGTCGTCATGCTCGTCGGCGTTTCGATGGCCCTGGTGCCATCGGTTCGACGACGCGCGGGGTTTGAAGATGCGCGTGGCGGCGGAGCGTGCGAACTTGTAGAGCCGGCGGCGCAGCCGCGCGACGAGCGCCGCAGCGGCACGCTCGATCAACGTCGATCAGTGCCGGCGCGTCAGGGTGACACCTTGCGCACGGTGATCGTGCTCGGTGCGTTCATCGGTATTGTGGCGATGGCGGCGCGCCCGTCTCTGCTCGGAATCGATGATCCACTTGCCCTCTACTACCTCACCGTCATCGTCTCGAGTTCCTGGTTGATCGGTTTCGGTCTCGTCGCATGGGGAATGTCGCACGCCGGTGCTCTGACGAATGCAGATGACGTTGAAAGAGCGACCCCGGCGCCCGAAGCAGAGCCGACCGAACTGCACAAGGCCACGGCGTCCGGTGCTTGCGCCGGTATCGTCGCGTTCCTGATCCACGAGATGATCAACTACGCATTGTTCATACCCGGTTCGGCCACGACGTTCTTCGCGATTGTCGGCTATTGCCTCGCCGTCCGAAACACGAACGTTCGCGGCGAAGGCTCGCCCGTCGAGCGGATGGGCGCACTGCGTCGAATCGCACCAGTCGCTTTGTTTCCGATCGCCGTCATCGTGATTTTCGTCGCGTTCATTCTGCCCGTAGTGCGCGCTTCACGACACCTGGAGAGGGCGCGGCAGAGCGCGGAATCGCCACTTGTTCGCGGAGTGTCCGTAACGGAGCAACCGGCCGGCGCGGCCTTTCGCCGCGCGGCCGACGCCGATCCGCTTGACCCCACACCGCCATCGGACCACGCCGCGTGGCTTTTCCGCGTCGCATCAATCCCGGAGCTGCGCGGCGCTGCCCTCGACCTTGCGGAGTCCTCGATCGCCGAGGCCATTCGGCGAGACCCATTCAACGTCGCGCACCGCCGCCGATGCGTCGAACTGCTCCGTGCAAAGGCGGAGCACACCGGACGAACCGACGATTTCGAGGCGACGGTGCGGGCCGCGCGCGAAGCGCTTTCGCTATATCCCATGGACCCCGCCGGTCTCGTCCTGCTCGGCGATTGCCTGCTCGCCCAAGGCCTTGCCACCGGATCCGCCGATGTACTCGATGGCGCGATCGCGCGATACCGCGAGGCGCTTCAGCTCGACGACGCGCGCCCATCCTGGGAGACCCTGCGACGAATGCCCGCGCGCCGGCGAGCGGAGATTGACGCCAAGATCAATCAAGCGCTCGAGGCGATGATACCTGCCAAACCGTGACAGGATCGCGCCGCGCGGATTCCACGGCGGGCGGCGCGACGGGCGAATTGCCCGACCCTGCCGCTTCGGCCATGCACGGGCGGCAATCCGCCGCCGATGCCGACCTTGTGCGCCAATCGCTCCTACGCTTGGGAGTGCCAATATGTGGCAGGCGCGGGGTGTTGATCAGCGAGCCCCGGCGCGCCCTTCCCGCCCGAACACCTCGAACCGGCGGATAAGGACCGGCAACAGCAACAGATCCGTCGCCAGCGCCCAAAGCAGTGTGAAACCGACGAGCGCGCCGAAGTACGCCGTCGGCAGGAACTGCGACAGCACGAGAATCGAAAACCCCCCGGCAATCACGATCGTGGTGAACGCGCAGGCGCGACCGACCGTGGCGTGAGTTCGCACGATGGCCTCGTTGTAGTTTTGGCACGCCTCGAACTCCCGTCGGCAACGCCACAGATAATGCACCGTGTCATCGACGGCGATCCCCAGCGTCACCGAGAGCATCAGCACCGACGTCGTATTCAACGGTATGTCGAGCCACCCCATGGCACCGAGGGTCACCAGAACCGGAAGCAGGTTGGGGACCATGGCGACGGCCGCGATCCGCGCCGAGCGCATGAACAGCGCCATCACGATGAAGACGGCCGGGACCGTCAGCGCGAACGATCGGTATTGGTCGCGAATCAGAGATTCGGTCAACTTGGCGTATACGTAGTACAGACCCGTTACCGTCACCGTGCACGACTCCCCAAACACCTCCGCCGCCTTGGTCTCGATTTCCTTCGCAACCCGCAACTTTTCGTGGACGTCATAGCCCTCGGCCGCCCGAAGATCGATCCGCATCGCCGAACGGTCTTCGTTGACGAAGTGCCGAAGAATGCGCGACCAACGCTCCTCTCCGAACAGGCGCGATGCCACGGCCATGCGCGCCGACAGCTCGATTCCGCTGGTCGGCAGCCGCACACCGTCGATACTGATGAGGTCCGCGAGGCTCATCGCCCCACGAATCGGTTCGTGATCGGCCACGACGCTCTCGGTGAGCGCGCGTGCCGCCTTGACGTATTTTGGCGAAACGATGTCGCCGCCGTCGATCGTCCGAATGATGACCTCCATCGTGCCGACGGGCGTGAGATTCGACTCGATGAACTCGTACGAAGTTCGCACCTCGCTATCCGCGCGAAAGCTCCTGATGAAATCGCTTTCCATGCGCACGGTCCAAAGCCCGGCCGCCGCGACCAGGACGACTGCCGCAAAGGCGGCGCCCACGCCCAACGGATGGGCCAGCGACCATCGCGCGATACCGACAAGCCCCGCACGAAGGCGGTCGGTGCCAGGGGCCGACACACGCCGGCCACGCGGAAACACGAGCGGCACCGACGAAAGCGTGATCGCCAGCCCGAAGAGCAGTCCACAGACCATGAGCAACCCGAATACCCGAAACGGCGTGATCTTCGAGATCATGATGGATGCGAACCCGACCGCCGTGGTAACGATGGCAACCGTGCACGGAGCCAAGATCCTTCGCAGCGTCGCGCCGGCGAGGTGTCCGCGATCGGTGAAATAATGTCCGTGGGAGGTTTCCTCGCCGGCGACCGCCAGGTGTACGGCGTTCGCGACGGTCAATACAACGACGAGGATCACGACCATTTGAACTATCATTGATACGGTAAGCTGAAGGATCGCCGCGATCCCGAGCACCCAACATAGCGCCGCGATCCCGCAACCGACCGCATACAGCGCCGGGCGAAGTCGCTGAAACACAAACCACAGGGTCAGGGCGAGCAACGCGAACGCGGCCACGGAGAACCGAACGAGATCGCGGTCCACATACTCGTACATGTCGATGCGGGTGACGTAGGGACCGGCGAGGATTATGCGCATTTCCGGGTGGCGCGTGCAAGCGTCCGCGACGATCTCGCGCAGTCGTTCGACGGTTGCCTTTCGAGCGGGGGCGGCTTCGCCCTCACCGATCATCTGCATGATGATCGCCGCCGTCTTGCCGTCGCGGCTCAAGAGCGAACCGGATACCAGAGGGTGCGACTTGATTCGATTGCCGAGAAGCCGCCGCATCATCGAGGGTATTTCCGTAACGGCGAGTACCTGCTCGACCGAGCGCAGCTTCTTGACCTCGCGCACGACGCCATCGACCACGGCCAGCGACGACTCCGACATGGCGTCGTCGGACTGTACGGCGATGAGCGCGATTTCATTGCTCGTGAACTCGTCCATCGCCGCTCGAAACGTCGCGTACGCCGGGTCGTCGCTGCTGACGAAGGACTCGAGCGAGTAGTCGTGTCGAAGTCCTCGCAGTGCGAGCACTACTAATGCTGCGACGGTGAGAAATGCTGCGCCCGCGAGGATCGGTCGATAGGCGGTTGTGATCGCTCGTATCATTACTTCTTGTCGAGGCTCGGTGTATCGTCAATCGATGGTGCCGCCGATCTGATAGGCGGCATCGAACCCGGGCTTACGAATAATGCGTGCCATGGGCCAACGCCGTTAAGTAAGTTGTGCGGCATGATTGGTCAAACCTGCGTATACCCGGGCTTTTTCGCTTCCCTTCAGACTGCGCAATCTTGGAGACCCGGGCGGTCGTTCGCTGCTGTTGCCCGGGCCTTGACGCCAGTCCCACATCATCATTGGTGGGAAGATGAATCAGTCGGGTGATCCACCACTGGGGATGGGTCTTGTCGCGGCCGGCGTGGCCCAAGGGCGTCTCGTTGCGTTTCGTCCGCGGGGCGTCCACCCGCGAGCCATCGACCGCGAAGACCGTCCAGCCGTACCATGTCCAAACCGTGACCACTCGTTTCGGAATGGTCCGTCGCAGGCAGCACCAAGAGTCGGCAAACAGCGTCATGCCCACTC
>JADFHG010000018.1 GCA_022567365.1 Planctomycetota bacterium
GTACCACAGTCGTCTGTCACATCGACGTGATACGTCCCTTCGTCAGCCGCACCGACGGGATCAATTATCAATGACGAGCTTGTTTCCCCGACGATCGGTTTGGCATCCACGAACCATTGGTATGTGAGCACTCCGCTGCCCTGGGCGACCACCGTAAAGCCCGCGGTGCTTCCATCACAGGCTAATTGGGCGGTCGGTTGTGACGTAATCGTCGGTTCCGTTTCAACCGAGAGCGTCACGGTGTTGCTGACCACGCTGCCACACGCGTTGCTGACGACGACGTTGTAGTTCCCTGCGTCACCGGGTGACGCCGGGCTGATGACGAGCGTGGGGGCGTTCGCGCCGGGGATTTCGACGCCGTTCCTACGCCACTCGTACGTCGGTGACGGCGTTCCGTCCGCGATGACGGTGAACACGGCCGCATCGTTGACACAAACGCTCTGTGGCACGGGTTGAACCGTGATCGTCGGTGCGGTGTCGACGGTGAGCGTCGCGGTGGCACTCGGGATGGGTTCGCCGCATACGTTGGCGACGGTCACGGAATAATCGGCCACATCAGATGGCGAAACAGGACTGATCGTAAGTGTCGCAGTAGTGGCACCACTGATGTTTCCGCCGTCAACGAGGTTCGAGAGACCCTTTCGCCATTGGTACTGTAGCGGCGGGGTTCCCGTCGCGCCGACGCTGAACGACGCCGACCCGCCGTCGCATGTCGATTGTGACGTGGGCTGGGAAAAGATGGCGGGGCTCGTACAGGCGGCCTGATCGACGTTGAGCGTGAAGACTTCGAGCAGGTTCACCGTGCCGTTGCCACTGCCGTCGATAACAAACAGGCGCGTGATCGTCTTGACGCCCAGTTCGAAGTCGAGTTGATCGAGATCCACGTAGATGATATTCGCGAGTTGACCGTGGGGCGGCACGTCGAGCGAATCGACATCGGCTCCTTCCTTGCCACCGGTCAGGCTGAGGAAGATGAATTCGCCGGTTTGTACGGGTGAGTCGGGTTCGGTCTCGCCGGCCTCGACGATCAAACCGAAGTCGTCCGTCGCGCCGGTTTCGATGATGCCCAGAACACTGACGTTGGTATCGATCAGGGCCAGTTCGAAACCGTGGGTTGTCGTAACGTTGGTCAGCCCGCTGTCTTCCAGACCGGGGCGTCCGGCTGCATTCGTGTAGTGTATACGTTCCGTCGGCACGAATGTGCCCCCGCTCGTCAATAGCGTATGAAGCGGAACGTCGATCGCTCGGACGGCCGAAGGCGCGCCATCCGGCGGCGGCAATTCGTCGAAATTGTCGTCGTATGTATCCGCTCCCGAAAGCACCTCGGCCGAGTTGAGTATGGTCGTGACCAGATCGTCCGTACCGGCGGGTGCGGGCACGTTGATGAATTTCTCCGGTAAGTCGGGCATGTCTTCCTTAAGTCCATCGACCACGATTCCATTGGAGAGATCGGTAGCCGGGTCGAGAAGGGCCACTCCATTGAAGAACTCGTCCTCGACGATCCCTTCGAGGTTCTCGAACACAAACGTCGCGAGACTTGTCCCGAGAAACTCGTTGTTGACGCCGGCCTGCTGCGGGATCGCCTGAACCGCAATAAAGGCCGTCGCCTGAAACGGAATACCGAACTCGTCCTGTCCCGTTGTCGGCTTGAGGACGATCATCGTCGCCGTGGTCGAGCCGGACGGGTTGATCACGTTGGGATCGCCGGGGTCGAGCTTGGCGGCGGAGACGTCCACCGTTACGGACGCCGAGTCGCCGTGCGCCGCGGCAATCGGCACGGTCGCCGCGATGCTCGGATTGACCCTGGACGAAGGTGTCTCGGTCGTGTCGCTATCGGCGGCGGCAAACGTTGCCACGGCGGGATTGCTCGAAGGGCCCGTCAGTGTGGCCGTCGCGATGAGGCCCGAGCCGCCGATGTTCGCACACCTCAATCCCGGTCGTCCGATCGTTCCCGCGAGGACTTCGAAGAACTGTTTCACCGGTATCGCCACACCGAGTTCGGCGGCACTGTCGTTGAACGGCGCCCGCCCGGGCGATGCGAAGAACGGTCCTTCGTTCGATGTGGTACGGTAGGCCTCCATTGCGTCTTGGACCGGGTCGTCGGTTCCGGGATCACCGTCCTCGGTCGTTTTCGCGATGCTGCCGTTCAGTCGCGCGTAACCGTGGTCGAGTTCTTCCGGTATCTGAGCCACCAGATTCGAGAACGCGCCGTCCTTGGGAAGCACTGTTTCCAGATCAATATCAAAGCCCGTCGGTGGATCGTACGGCTGCTCCTCGATGGCGAAAGCGAAGTGGTCGTTGGCGGCAAACCCGTCCAACAAGGCATTCGAGTCCAGCCCCGAACCGTCGTTGGGAAGGTCCGCGTCGGCGCCGGAATCGCAATCCTCCGCGTGCTTGTCATCGCATAGTTCGACGTAATCGCCGTCGTCACGATTGACGAGAAGATAGGCCGCGGATCCGTTCTGGATGGTGCCGCTACGCGCCTCGCACGAACCGGTCAGCCCGCAGGCGAAATCGACGAAGTTCTCCGCATCGAGGTTGGGAAAGTTCGTGGTGCCCCCGCCGGTCGGCGGCGCATCGACCTCGAAGTGCCGACCGTTCATTGCGAAGAACAGGTAGTCGCCGCCCGTATCCGTAATACCCCCGTTGATGAGCGCGATACGCGAAGCCGGCGTTCCCTCCAGTCCGGTGGGAGAATCCGCCTCGCAGGTGTTGCCGATGCCGCAGTCCTGCGCGAGAACACTGCACGGACTCGCGTCGTTGTCGCATGTGCCGGCGTCGTTGTTGGTATAGTCGATCCAGCCGATCACGATGATTCCGCTCGGCGGGCGCTCCATCGCCGTAATCCCGTTGCCGGGGTCCAAATCGAACGCGGGCAGATCGAACCGATAGTTGACCAGGCCCAAACCGGAACTGCTCGAATCACCCTCGACCTCGTAGAACGTCAGTCGCAAGGCGTCCTTGAAGGGCAGCAGGGATGAGTTGAGATCCGCGAGAGGCGGGATGTAGATCTCGATGAACTCCTGGTGCTCATTCGCGGGGTCGTGGCCGAGCGAGGCGTCGTTGAGGCCGTTTGGGTTGTTGTAGACTTCGGTGATGATCGGATGATCCGGGAGCTGCTGGGCCGCCGCCGCGGCACAGAACACCAGCCCAACGATACACCCGAGCACATATGCCATATGATTCCGAAACGATTGCATCCATTCCCTCCTCTGCGCCGAGTCCGACTTCGATTCGATGATCGGGTTACTCTTCGACATCCATCAGCCTGTTGAAAAAGTGTGGGACGGGCTAATAGGCCGTCTTATCACCGGCTATTAGCCGGTGCCACACCTGTTTTCACCGGTCGAAAACAGGTGCCACACACACAGTCCGCTTTTTTCAACAGGCTGCTATGGTGGCCGTAGCAAAAACCTACTCTATGTAGCCGAGGTCGCGAAGGCGTTCGACGACACACGGATCAATCTCTGTTTCCACACCACCCACGTCCGTTTCGGTCGGGACGTTTTCGGTCCAAAAGCGATCAAGCTCACACTCGAGATCGGAAAGCACCCGCCGGTGCTTCGCGTCAGCCGCGAGATCATCCCGTTCCCGCGGATCCGTCTCGACGTCGTATAGTTCGTGCGTTACCTCATAGGGACAGGTCCGGAGCATTTGCGCCGGCGATAGGTTGCGTCCCACGTCGCCGTTCGTCGGCGTGAACTTGAATCGGCGGTGCAGCTTCCATCGTCCTTGGCGAACGATTTGCGCGTAGCGGTTTCGAATTCGCAACTCGGCGAATACCGGATCGTTGGACGATCGTTCTTCGAACAAACTCCGCCCCGGAAGGTCGCCCTCGATACCCGCCGTGGCGAGTATCGTCCGTGGGATATCGACGAGACTGACCGGCTCGGACCTTCGACCACCGCGCGCTCCCCCCGGCACCCGTGCCACGAGAGGCACGTGAATCAGCTCATCATAGAGCGACTGACCGTGGCCGATCATGCCGTGCTCCATGAACTCCTCGCCGTGGTCGCCCGTCACGAACACGGCGACCTCATCCTCGATGCCGACCGATTTCAACACCTCCAGGGCTTTCTTGACTTTGCCGTCGAGGCGGCGCACCGCCCCGTCGTACATCTGGATCATCTCTTCGAGCTGCCCATCGGTCAGGCGAAACTCGTTGCGACTGATCGCCTTTCGGAGTTTGCCGAAGTCGCGCGCGGAGAAATCACGAAAGAAGTTGGTGTCGCGGTTGCCCCCGAACGCGGCGATGTGCCTCCGCCGCGGTTTGTAGGGCCAGTGTGCCTCCAGAAAATGGAGGTAGGTCAGCGCCGGAGTATCGACGTCGGATCGGATCCACTTATCGAATGACTCGATGATCCTGTCGGCCTTGCCGGCCGCGGGGTCGTATGGGTCGAATCCGCGGGCGAGACCGCTGAACTCGCCGAGCTGGGCATTGTTGATGAATGCGGCACAGCGCCACCCGGCGGCCGCGCAGGTTTCGGCCAGCGTCGGAATCGTGTCGATCAATACGTCCGTCGTGACCGTCCGTCTGCCCTTGCTGCGCTTGATGCCCTCGAAAGCGCCGTGGTGTATGGGATAATGTCCGGTCAGAATCGAGCTGACCGAAGGCTTCGTCCATGGCGCCGCGCTGAAGGCGTTCTCCCACAACACGCCTTCTCGAGCGAGTCGGTCAATGGTCGGCGTCGTCGCGCGGTCGTAGCCGTAGGCGGACACGTGGTCCGCGCGAAGACAGTCGATCGTGATGAACAAAACGCCGCGTACCATCGACCAAACAACTCCTCGAACCAAGAATCGGCGCTGCCGCAAAGCGGTTGGGCGCTCTCACATGCGGGTCGCCCCCCGACGTGACGATGCTACCGAATTACCCATTCCAAACAAAACCGCAAGCGCCTGCTGAGCAGCGGCGCCAGCCTCACGGAAAGGTACGTCACAACAGTCGCCAAGCCGCCTACCCCACGATGATTATTGGCAACACCCGTACCGAGCACCCGCATCCGATCATAATCAGATGCGCTCTGCGATTCAAGCACTCAAATCGGACGGCGAAACGAGTTTCGGCGGTGAGTGCCAAGGTCCGGTCATCTTGGTGTCGGCCGCGACCCTGTTCGCACGGTTGGGGCAATTCGCCCACGTCCGGGTAAACTCGACATCATGATCGCATGGCGCGCGAACCGCCGAATTGCCTGTGTATTGTGACGTTTTCGTACCCAACTTGCCGTTCGATAAAGAACGGCATGTACACTGCATTCCGAAGTTGTGAGTAGGCGCGACGGGCTGCAATCCCTGCACGTTCCGCAGCCAATTGGGACCGTGCGGACGAGGTTCCTCACGTATGCAGAAAATGCAGCCCGATGAGTAATCGAGGCGGGCTTTCGGAAGTGCCATTTCGATCGTGCAGAATCTGCAGGTCGTCGCGGTGAGCAAAGTAAGATGAAGGTGATCGGTCTCGACCTATAGCATAATGCACGTCATGCCCTCGACCGGTTTCATCGCGGAGCGTCCGTTCGTTCGCGGTGCCGCGTCTTGTATTCGCGACGTGGAGGGCGTACGATGGATGTATCGTCGGGGCTACGTGACAACGGACCGCGTATTGGGTCCACGCACGGCAGCACCGATGGACACATGCCGTTCAACGCTTTCGCTTGCGTTTGATCAGTGGGTGGTCGAGGGTAGGAAGGGATTCCAAATTTTGCTGCGCAGCGGCGGTTTCGAACGAATCGGCGCGCTCGAGAGAGTCGTCGAATGATGGGTTGGTAGGACGGGGAACGGCATATGCGGCAGGTCATTGAAATCGGAGACAACGACAAGGAAAGCGACGCGCGTTCCTTGCGCGTGCTTGCGTATTGCCATGACGGGGTCGGTCTCGGCCATCTTTCGCGAACGCTGAAGATCTGCGAGCACGCCGCGAAGCTCGATCCACGAATGTCGTTTCTCATCGTGACGGGCAGCCCGTATATCTCGCTGTTCGAGCACGGAAGGGGAATCGACTTTATCAAGCTTCCGGCGCTGGCCAAGATCGACAACCGCAACTACCGCCCGAAGTATCTCCCCCTGCCGGTCGAGGAGCTGCTCGTCTGCCGCGAATCGCTCATTCTCAACGTCGTGAAACACTTCGAACCGGACGTCGTACTCGTGGATAAGGCGCCGGTCGGCGTCTGCGGCGAGCTGGTGCCCGCGATTCGCTGGATCCGCGAGCACCGACCGACCACACGATTGGTCTTCGGCATGCGCGACATCGAGGACGATGCCGAATCCACGATCGAACAATGGCTGTATCACGGCGTTCAGAACGTCCTCGAGGCGTGCTACGACGAGATCTGGGTGTACGGCATGCGGCGGCTGTACGACGTCGTGCGCGAGTACGATCTTTCCCCGTCGATCCAACGGAAACTCGATTTCGTCGGGTACATCGCACGAACCGAATGTGGACACCCTCAACCCGAAACGAACGGGCAACGCGAGTTGCTCGTGACGGTGGGCGGCGGTACGGACGGCGAAACGCTGCTGGACGTCTTCCTGACGGGAGCCGCGCGCAAGATCGCATCGAAGGGCGTACACTCGACCGTGGTCGGCGGACCCGACCTGCCGCGTCCGGTAGCGGACAGACTCCGGCGACAGGCCGCGGAGCTGCCCAACGTCGATTGGTTGGACGTGGCGGGTTGCATGAACTGCCGCATCCGTCGCGCCGACCTCGTCCTCACGATGGGCGGCTATAACACCCTGTGCGAGATCGCCACCAATCGCAAGCCGGCGCTCGTCGTACCTCGATGCACACCACGCCTCGAGCAGACCATTCGTGCCAGACTATGGCAGCGTCACAACATCGTCCGATCGCTCGAGCAAGCGGACCTGACGGCCGACTCGCTGGCGAGCGGACTGATCGAGATGCTCGACAACGGACCGACCCAAACGGAGCCGGCGCTGGACATGGGCGGCTTGCGCCGCGTTGCCGCCCGATTCCGAGAGTTCAAGAGCAAGGGAGCCGATCGTGCGGTTGCTGTACGTCTGTAGCGATTTCGGCATCCCGCCGAAGGGTACGAAGGGCGCATCCATCCACCTTCGCTCGATCACGCGGGCGCTGGCCGAACTCGGACACGACGTAACCATCCTGAGTACCAGGGAGGGACCCGGCGGCGATCATCCCGCAAGCCCGCTGGCGCTGGAAGCGCGGTCTCCGGTCAACCAGATGGCTCGCTCGCTCAAACACTGGATGCGGGATCGCGGGCTGGGCGACGCCCTGGCAAAGGAACTGCGACCGCTCCTATACAACGCGTGGGTGGGTGAGCATGCCCTCGACGCACTCCGCGAATCGCCGCCAACGGCGATCATCGAGCGCTTGTCGTTGCACGGCTACGTGGGATTGGACCTTGCCGAGCGTCTCGACGTACCGTTGGTCGTCGAGGTCAACGCGATCCTCACCGAAGAGGCGAAGACCTTTCGATCGCTGCAACTGGCGGAGATTGCGACGACGATCGAGCAGCGCGTGCTCGAACGCGCCGACATGATTATTGCGGTCTCGCGCCAACTCTCAGATCGAATCGCCGCGCGTGGAATCGATCGCGGAAAGATCCGCATCGTACCCAACGGCATCAATACCGAACTTTTCGATCAAATCCCGTCGTCGAGCGAGTGCCGCGAGCAGATAGGCGTTGATGCTTCGTTCGTCGTCGGATTCGTCGGCAGTCTGAAGTCATGGCACGGCGTGGACCTGTTGCTCTCGGCGTTCGCGCGTCTGCTCCACGACGAACCCGACGCGCGGTTGTTGATCGTAGGCAAGGGTCCGATGGAAAAGGCGCTTCGCGCCGATGCCGTCGCGCTGAAGGCGGAACACGCGGTCGTGTTTACAGGCGCCGTATCGCACCAACGAGTCCCGCTCTTTCTCGGGGCGATGGACGTGGCGGTCGCGCCGTTTCATCCGATGGTCGATTTCTACTTCTCGCCGATCAAGCTCTTCGAATACATGGCGGCGGGTCGCTGTACGATTGCGTCCGATCTCGGACAGATGGCGGAGGTAATCGACGACGGCGTAAACGGACTGCTGTTCCCCGCGGGCGACGAAGACGCATTGTACGACGCGATGACCCGGGCTCGCGTGACACCCGACTTGCGCGAGCGCTTGGGCGCGGAGGGGCGCCGAATGGTGTATTCGCGATTTACCTGGACCGAGGCGGCCCGTGTGACGACTGCGGTCTTGGACACGGCGATCCGACGGCGGGCGGCGACGTGCCCATCGTCCATCGATCGCGCGGCGACGACGATCACCGCGGAGGGTTCGGTCGCTAATGGGGGTCGGCCATGAGCCGGCAAAGCGCCGACGCCGGCGGTCGAAACGGGCCATTGCGAATCGGGTACTTATTGCGGATGTACCCCAGGTTCAGCCAGACGTTCATCGTCAACGAGATTCTCGAGTTGGAGCAGCAGGGCGTCGAGATCGGAATTGCGTCGCTGCGCCGCTGCAACGAAGGGCGCTTTCACGACTCGGTCTGCCGCGTCGATGCCGTCGCCGACTACATTCCCGAGCGAATTCTCGGTGGTCTCGGCAAGACGTTTCGCGTACACAAGGATCAGGCGCGTCGCGCCTTTTCAGCATACATGCGCACGGCAGCGGGAACGCTCTTCACGCGGAGCATCGATTGGATCGATTTCGTTCAGGCGGCCCACGTGCTCCGCTGGGCACGAAAGAATCGAATCAACCACCTGCACGTTCACTTCGGAACCAATGAGGCCACCGTCGCGATGCTGGCCCACGCAATCGGCGGGCTCTCCTACAGTCTGACGCTGCACGCATTCGACATCTTTCGCGACAACGTGAATCGCGCGCTGCTTGCGCGAAAGATCAATATGTCGCGATTCACGATCACGGTGAGCGAATACAACCGACGATGGATGATCCAAAACCTTCCCGGCGTAAGCGAGAAGAGAATCCGCGTCAACTACAACGGGATCGACTTGTCCAGGTTCAAGGCCTCGGATCAACCGCGCGAGCTCCATACGATCTTCAGCGTGGGTCGTCTGATCGAGAAGAAGGGATACATCAATCTCGTGCGTGCCGTGGGACGCCTGCGCGACGAGGGCCTTTCAGTCCGATGTAAGATCGCCGGAGACGGCGTCGAGAAACGGAGACTCATCGACGAAATCTCGCGCCTCGGCTTGAAGGAACAGGTGGCGCTCGTCGGACCGGTCAAGCAACAAGACGTCCGCGAGATCATGCAGACTTCGAGTTGCTTCGCGTTGCCCTGCGTACGCGCAAAGGACGGCAACGTCGACGCGCTTCCCACGGTCCTGCTCGAATCGCTCGCGTCGGGATGCCCCACCGTAAGCACGAGAATCAGCGGCGTACCCGAAATCCTCGAGCATCGCGTCAGCGGACTGCTCGTCGAGCCGGATGATGACAAGGCGCTGGCGGGCGCGCTTCGCGATGTGCTGACCGACCGCGCACTCGCCGCGACGCTCGCTATCGGCGGCCGCCGCCGCGCCGAACAACGATTCGACATTCGCGCCAACGTAGCCACGATGCGCGATTGGCTTGCCGATGCGGCGCGCGCGGCGCGCGGCAGGAAGGCCTCGCGCAAGAGTGCCCCGGACCGCGAAGCCCGACGGACCGTTGCGGAGGCGTCGTGACGCTAAGGTGGAAAATCAAGACCCGTCGCGGAAAGCTGGACGTCGGCCGAGCGCAAGCGGTCTGGGCGAGGTTCGGGAAGTACGTGCGACCGCACCGCGGCGCGCTGTTCTTGGCATTCCTGAGCGCCTTGGGTGTAATCGCAGCCGCGGTGGCTGCGCCTTGGCCGATCAAGGTCGTGTTCGACTACATACTGACCCCCGGCGGAATGGATGGCTCGTGGATCGCGACGGGCCTGGCCGCCGTGTCGTCGGACGCGACCAGCGCGCTCGCCTGGGTGTGCGGCGCGATCCTTCTCGTCGCCGTGATCGACGGCACATTTGCCTACACTCGCGACGTACTGCTGGCCAAGACGGGGCAGGAGGTCGTCGGTCGGATCCGCTCGGACCTCTTCGCACATATGCAGCGGCTCGCACCGTCGGACTTGGATCGGTATCACACCGGCGGTCTTCTGATGCGCCTGACCGGCGACATCCAGATGCTCCGCCAGATGTTGGTCAACGCTGTTATCGTCGCGGTGCAGAGCGTGCTGCAGGTCGTGGCGATGGCCGTCGTGATGTTCTACCTCAACCCGACGCTCGCACTGATCGGGATGCTCACCGTTCCGATCTCCCTTTGGGCAAGCTGGCGCATATCGCGCAAGATTCGAAAAGCCGTCGCCAAGCAGCGCGAACGAGAGAGCGAGGTCGCCTCGCACGCGCATGACGTACTGGGCGCGATGGCGATCGTACAGGCGTTCAACCGAGAGGCGACCGAGCACCAGCGATTCAAACGGCAGAACCGAAGCTCGATCCGCGCCGGTCTCAGGGCGACACGGTTGCAGTCGAAGCTCTATCGGATCGTATCGTTCGCCGCGGCGGCCGGTATTTGTGCGATTCTCTACGTCGGCGTGCGATCGGTGCTCAGCGGGGCGATGACCGCGGGCGACCTGCTCGTGTTCGTCTCTTATCTGCGTGCGGTCAACAAGCCCATGCGCAAGATGGCGAAGCTTGCCGGCCAGGTGGCCAAGGCGACGACCTGCGGGCAGCGAATCGGCGAGGTCTTCGCGATCGCACCGAGCATCGCGGACAAGGAAGATGCCGAACCGATCGTCACAACGCGCGGCGTCCTTACGTTTGAGGACGTCACGTTTTGCTACGAACCGGGAATATCGGTCCTTTCCCATGTAACCCTTGCGATCGAACCGGGCGAAAGGGTCGCGATTGTCGGACATACGGGCGCCGGCAAGAGCACGCTCGCCAAGCTGATTCTGCGGTTCTACGATCCCGATGAGGGTAGCGTCCGTATCGACGGCGTCGATCTTCGCGACGTGACGCTCGCGTCGCTGCGCGAACGGATCGGTTGGGTCCATCAAGACACGGTACTGTTCGGAATGACGGTTTTGGAGAACATCGCGTTGGGGCGGGGAGACGCCGATCGTGCGCTGATCGAGTCGGTCGCGCGGAAGGTCCGCGCGCACGAGTTCATCGTCGACCTTCCCAAACAATACGACGAAGTGCTCGGCCAAGGCGGATCGACCCTCTCCGGCGGTCAGCGGCAACGACTGGCACTGGCGAGGGCGCTCCTACGCGAACCCGGCGTGCTCATGCTCGATGAACCGGCGACGGGGCTGGACGAGCCCACGCGCCGCGCGGTCGAGGAGGCCTGGATGGCACACGACAACACGGCCACCACACTGGTCATATGCCACCGCCTGGATCGTATGGATCGCTTCGATCGTATCATCGTGATGCGGCGCGGCCAGATCGCGGGAACCGGCACGCACGCGGAGCTGCTCGCGAACTGCACGGAATACGCCGGTCTGCACTCGGCGGGAGCGGACGAATCCGATGACACGGTGGAGGCGCGAGCGGCATGCTAGCATCGCGAATCGAAACTCCGCACGACGGCGTACTGACACCGGCCATGGAGCGCATGGCGCCGGGCGCGGTCCTCGACGCCTGCCGCGAACAGCTCACCGACGTCGAGGCGACGCAGCGTGATCGATGGCGAGGATGCGCGGCGATCGAGGCGTTGTACCATCCCGGGCGATACGTCCGGATTGCGTACGCGCTCACCGACCGCGACGAGATTCCGCAGCATCGCATGTGGCCCGAGGCCGATATCGTATACCTGCACGCGCCGGTGCGCGAGCCGATGTCGCGTCGTGGCACTCTGCTCACGCTCGACGGAATGGACTTTGAAGCATATCGCTTTCCGAACGATCGGCGGCTGCGCAACGTGCGGAAATTCGCGGCGCGCAGCACCGCCGGTGACGTCTGGCAAGGTTGGCTGGACCAGGCAGGCAAGGGGGAGCGAATCGAACGCGAGACGCTCCAACGCCACCTCATCCGATACGTGCCCGAACAGAAATGGGTCGTGCGGTTGCGCGCCGACGTGGCGAGCGGCGACGGCGCAGAGCCCGAGCAAACGCGGATCGCGGTCCGATCGGCACCGCCGGATGCGTGCGCGGCCCTGAGGGATCGACATATGCACCTGCGCCGAATCGCAAAGCGCGACACGCCCGATCTCATCGTGGCGAAAGTGATCGGCGACGACGTCGAGTCGGGTTTCTTCGCGGTGAATTGGATTCAGGGGAAGACATTGCTCGAGGCCCTCGCCGGCGACGGCGGAGACCGGATGATGATCCGCATGGCATCGGCGCTCAACCGATTTCATGGCATCGCCGTTCCCGGGCTCGCGGATCTCACGACGGCCGACATTGTGGGGCGTGTGGAAAACGCCGTCGCAGACCTCTGCGTGACGTTGCCCGAACTCAGCGATCGGCTGCGACCCATCGGTGTGGCAACTGTGGCGCGGCTGTCCGAGGTCGGCACGTCGGACACCGTAACGCTGCACAACGACATGCACTTCAAGCAGGTGCGGGTGCGCAGCAAACGGATCGGGATTCTCGATCTGGATCGACTTGCCATCGGAGACCCGCTCATCGACGTGGCCAACTTTGCCACACAGCTATGCATGCTCGGCGTGCGGACGGACCATTCGATTGACGCGGCAACGGCCCGCGGGTGGGCAAACGCGTTCCTCGACGAGTGGGGCCGCGCCACGGGACGCCCGATCGACGCGGGTCGATACCGGTGCTACGCCGTCCTTTCCCTGGTGGAACTCGCCCGTGGGATGATGAGACACCTGCGCACGGGATGGCGCGCGCTGGCCGGTCGTTGTGTCGACCAGGCGGAGGCGGAATTGGCCGCCGTCGGCCGAGAGGCGGTGGTGGCATGATCTCATCGGCGCGTACGATACCATCGAACGGGCAAGATTCCGCCGCCTTGTTCGACCTGGGGGCGGTCAGCGAACTGCTCCTAGCCGATGCGGGAATCTCTTGGCCGCGGGGCACGCACCCGACCGACGTTCGCGTCGAGCGTGCCTGGCCACTCCGTGACGGAAGCTTCTCGTTCGAGTTCTCGTTTGCACTCGGCGCGTCCGCACGACATTCCATCTATTGCGCCGGCGAGCCGTTGCCGCCGCCGCACGCCGACATCGCTACGGAGCGCCAAGCGGTAGTGACGGCGTTTGGTCTTCGCGGCGTATCGGTCTCCGTATCGTCGTGGGGTGTTCGCGTCCACACAATCGAACGAGATCCAGCGTTGACCCATCTGGCGGAGTGCGTCGATTCGATCGCGATGACCGAGCGTCTGGCGGCGCACTGGGACACCAGCGGGCACGATCAGCCAAGCGCTGATCATCCGGTCGAGTGTCGCCCACTCGGGTATCGGGCGGCGCGGCGCGCGGCGATCGGATACAACCGGAGTTCGCCCTCGGGGTGCGCGCAACGACTGATGGGCAAGACGTACATTGACGATCGCGGAGCGCGGCTGCTCGAGTTGCACGTGGCGGTCAACCGCGAACTCGCGGTCCAAACCGACGGTCGGGTCCGCGTTCCCGTGCCGGTCGCTTACATTGCGGATTTGCGAATGGGGCTGTTCCAGTGGGCGCGCGGAACCGATGCCGATCGACGGCGGGTCTCGCTTTCAGCCATCGCGGCCATGTCCGCGGAAGCGCTCGCCGCCATGCACGGCATTTCGATCGACGGTCTGCCTGAATGGACGATCGCGGACGAACAGCGGACGGTGAATCGCTGGCACATCGCGATGTGTACGGCGGCACCGGATCTTGCCGAGGGATCGGCGCTGCTGGCGGAGGCGCTCGCCGCCCTCGCGGAGACGGTCGAGGTGGATCGTGTTTGCACGGTTCATCGCGATTTCTACGAACAGCAACTGATCCGTGGCCGGTCGACGACCACGATCCTGGATTTGGACACCCTGGCGATCGGTCACCCGAGCATCGACGTCGGCAACCTGTTGGCGCACCTGTTCCTGGCCGAGCGGATGACCACCGGTGCACCGGCGACATTCGAATCGCTGGGCCGAATTGTTCTCTCGCATTACCGCGACCATTGGGGTAAACTTAACGAACGCGTACTCATGTACCACTGGGCATCGGCCCTTTATCGCGTCGGAGCGGTCCATTCGCTTCGTACGCTCGGTCGCGCGCATACGCCGGCGCTTTGGGGGCTGGCGGCGGATCTGCTCGCGCGTGGCGAATCGGACGGGTTGAGAAGCAGCGAGGCGGCAGCGGTGTTTGCACCGCCGCTTTCCTCGGAGGTTTTTGGAGCAATGGAATGACGGTCAAACAGCGACACTCGACACAACGTACCGGATTCACGCTGATCGAATTGCTCGTGGTCATCGCGATTCTGGGTCTTCTCGTCTCGATCCTGCTGCCGTCGCTGCGCGGCGCTCGGCAGTCGGCGAAGAACACGCAGTGCCTCGCCCGCCTGAGGGGCTTGTTCACCGCGAATGCGATCTACATCGGCGAAGAGGGCAAGTTTCCGGACATGAATAACGACGAGGATGACGGTGCCTGGCAGTACAACTACCTGATCTTCGACGATCACGACTTCGATCAGAACTTCGGTCCGCTGATCGCATATGGGCGCGTGCCGGAAACACTACAGACCGGGCAAGACTTTCGCCCGATCGTCGGCGGTGGCGTGCTGGACAATGTGGAACAGCTATTCTGTCCCGTGCAGACGGATCCGTTTCACTCGCTCAGCACACCGGTGAATCCATGGCCGGTCGTGCCGCTCTTCGACACCCGCGCCGGGTACGGACGGCGATATCACCTTTCCGGCAAGAGCCTCTCGCAGTTCAAAGGGACAATCGCGTTTGCGGCGGACATCCTCCATCTGCCGAGTGTGATCAAGAGCGGACACAAGACCGGTGTCAACGTGGTCTATAT
>JADFHG010000484.1 GCA_022567365.1 Planctomycetota bacterium
CGAGACGGCGCTCGTTTCCGCCGAAGCCCTCGCGAGTATCGCCACGCTCGAGGGCTATCCATATCCGGTTGCGGAACTCCGGCGGCTTTGGCGCGGTGTGCTCGAAATGCAGGATTATTCCTTGATCGGCGGAGCGGCGATCGAGGCGAATTACGAGTTTGCCCGGGTCCGACTCGAAACGGCGAAGGCGGAAGCGGATTGGATCAGTCGCTCGGCCGCGCGCCACCTCGCCGCCCGCGTGCCCGACGACGGACCGGGGTATGGTGTGATCGTCGCCAACCCGCTCGGATGGGCGGTCGGCGGCGTCGCCCAGGTCTCCGTGGAACCCGGCACCAATCGCAGTGCCCGTTACCGTATCACGAACAGCGTCGGTGAAGAGGTCGCGTGGCAGGTCATTCGCAAAGGCGGCGTACCGCGCCTGCACTTCTGGGCGGACAACGTCCCAGGGTACGGATACGACACCTTCCGCATCGAGCGTCTTGCGGACGCCTCAAAACCCATTCCGCATGAGGGCTTGGCGGGTTTGGATTCGGTGCTTTGTCGATCCGAAGAGGACGGCGTCCGCATGGAAAACGGTTGGCTCAAGGTAATCATCGACAAGACCAAAGGGCAGATCGTATCGATCTTCGACAAGCGCGCGGGCCGAGAGGTGCTCGACGGAGGCCGACCGGGCAACGTACTCGAGGTTCACCGCGAGCACCGCGCCGGATCGGATCTTCGCACGATGGGCCGCTTGATCAGCGTTGAGGAAGTGACGGACCGGTATGACACGACACTCACCGACCTGCGCCCGTTTCAGGCGCGGGTGCGCATCGTCTGGCGGTACGGCAAATCGAGCATACAGGAGTATATCACGCTGACGGCGGGTTCACCGCGGATCGACTTCGAGACGACGATCAACTGGGAGAAAGCGGACCCCGGAGGCACCGACTTGCCGGTGCTTCGCGTGGCGTTTCCCCTTGCGCCGGCGGGGCAAACGCGTGCCCGTTTCGGGGTGCCGTTCGGCGACGTCAAGCGTCCGGCAAACGGGGTCGAGGTGCCGGGGTCGCGTTGGGCACTGCTGGACGGGCCTGAAGGCGGCGGCGCGATCCTCGTCGGCGCGAGATATGGATTCAGCGCGGATGCGGACGGCGTCCTGCGCCTGACGCTGATGCGTCCAACCGTCCGGACCGACCCGACGTCGACGGTGCAGCGCGCGAAGATCGTGTATAGTCTGCTGCCGACGCTGGCGACCGTGAGCGCGGCCGACCTGACCCGCGAGGGATATCAACTCGACCACCCGTTCGTTACCGTGCGATTGCCGCCCTTGCGCGACGGAGGAACCCCGCGACAACGGGAATCAGACCCGTTGCCCGCGCGGTCGGGGCTGTTTGACGGCACGCGATGGGACCATGTCATTCCGACCTGCCTCAAGCGCGCCGAGGACGGTAAAGGGCTCATCCTGCGCATGTATCAGGCCGCGCCTTGGGGCGGCAGCGCAGGGGTCCATTTCCGCCCACCGCTGGGCGACAACGATTTGACGCTGGTCGACCTCATCGAGGACACGGTGCTGCCGATCGTGCGCGTAACCGACGAGCCCGGCGGCGGACTGTCGATGTACCGCAATTTCGGAGGCTACGAGATCAAGACGGTGCATTTCGCGTGGGCGCGCGATCCCGTGTTCGGGAAACGATGACACGTCGCGGCACTGAATAGAAAAGCCGCCGGCACGGTGGCCGGTTTCGTGCCCGTCGCCTACCAGCCCATTGAAAAACAGGATATTTGTGGGACCGACTTTCCAGTCGGTCGTGTTCGGGCCACCAGCGGCGTTTGACCGACTAGAAAGTCGGTCCCACAGATTATTTCAACGGGCGGCTCCACGTTCGGCGATCACTTCAGGTCGATGTTCCAATACGCGGCGTCGAGGAAGTGCTTCCATGAGGCATACCGCGCGTCCAGAAGGTTGACGTCGACGGTTGGACTGCGTCGCGGCTTGACGGGATTCTTGATCAGCTTGATGTGTGCCTGCGCCGGTGTCCGTCCGCCTTTGCGCACGTTGCACTTCAGGCAGCAGCAGACGATGTTGGTCCACGTACTGCCACCGCCCTGCGCGCGGGGGACCACGTGGTCGAGGCTCAGATCGGTCGTCGCAAAGCGCTTGCCACAATACTGACACGTGTTGCCGTCGCGTGCGAAGATGTTTCTGCGGCTGAACCGAATCTCCTGCTTGGGCACTTTCGCGAACGACAGCACGCGGATAATCCGCGGTACCGCGATGTGGCAGCGCACCGTGCGCACCCAATCGTGCTCGGTGCGTTCGAATTCCCGCTTGAGGACACTGATCTGCGCCCAATCGCTGAAATCGTACGAGACGTACCGGCCGTCTTCGATGGAAACGACCTCGGCGAGGGGTCGGTCCGCCGGATCCCGCTTGAAAAGAAGGGTGAAGGCCCGGCGGGCGCTGACCGCGCGCAAGGCCGAGTAGTGGGCGTTGAGCAGAAGAACGCTCCGCGAAAGTGCGGACGAACGGCTGGAATGGACGGATACCGCGAAGACCTGCCTCCTTTCGAAACAACAAACACGCCCCATGCACGACCGGAAGACACGCTTCCAGCCTCGCCGGCCGATGGGCACGACACGTACGACATATCATTCTACCCCCGTCGCAGCCGCTACGCAACGTTTAAGTTGGCTGGTTGACCGCAACGTCCTTGGTACGCCATCGCGGAATCCGCGCCGATCCGCGGCCTTCAAACCGCATGAATTCGGCCTTCTTGGGGGGGGCTACACCATTTCCCGGTTCCGTGTTCCGAGCTGCGGACTTCGGCCCGCGCGGTCTCTCGCCGCTCGATGCGTTGCGAATGTCGGTGGATCCGGAATACGAATTCGGCAAATGCTCTCATGCTCGAGGACGTGTGAAGTGACGACTCGATAACGGTATTCCCGGGGGTTCGACGGGCGGCAAACTCGTTTGCCCATACGCCGGGGGGTCCGTAAGACACCGGCAAGCGATTGCCTGCCCATACGACCCTTCCATTCGGAGTGAAACAGAATACTGGAGCCGTGTTGGCGATTGTTGCGAGGATACGCCGAGCCCGAGCCGCGGGCCAAGAGCGCCTAACAGCCCGTGCGGATAGATCGAATCCGGATGTCCACGAAGCCCACTGCCGACGGCTCGGATCGTCGTGCAACTTGCCGAACCAGTTAAACACGCGGCGGGTTTGAAC
>JADFHG010000485.1 GCA_022567365.1 Planctomycetota bacterium
AAGGGCGATCGGGACGGGGCTCTCAAGGGCTTCCGGGAGGCGGAACGGATCGACCGAAAGGCCTTCGGCGACGACCACCCGGAAGTGGCGACCGACGTCAACAACATCGGGGGTGTGCTCTTCGAGCGCGGCGATCTCGCAGGCGCGCGGGAGAAGATGACCGAGGCGTTTCGGATCTTCGTGCGGACCTACGGTCCGCGGTCGCTGGAGACCGTGCAGGTCGCGAAGAACCTCCTTACCGTGGACACCGACCCGATCGCCATCGCCCGCGAGCTTGTCGGCGACGACGCCGCGGATGCCCTCGCCGAGGCGATGGCCGGGGGCACGTACAAGACGTAGTACCGTGTTTCGCAAGTTTCACGACTATCCGAGCCGCATGCTTCAGCTTGCGCGGAGTTGCCGGGACCGTGGCTGGTTACGTCTATTCGTAGCACCGCGCGGGCCTGGCAAAGCCGGCTTGCCGGCCAGACCGTGTTTTCACCCGCAACAGGCCGGCGCGCTTGCGGGTGCCGCGGCCACGCCCATAATCCGGACTTCTTCAACAGGCTGCCGGCAGCGTTCGGCACTGTCTTCGTTCATGGGGTACGCGAAGCCCGCGAGGCGCATAGCGGATACACACATAGGAGCCACGAGCATGAGGGCCATCGCCATCTTTGCCATTTTGTCCGCAGTCGCGCCGTGTCTTTCGGCCGATGATCCGCCCCGCGCTATGTATCGCGCGGACATGGCCGACGAAATCGACGCGATGATCGCGCGGGGCATCTCCGGCTGGATCGACTACTACAAGGATCTTCACGCCCATCCCGAGCTATCCGAACACGAACGCGAATCCGCACGCAAGATCGCCGACCATTTGACCCGCGCGGGCTATTCCGTCACGTCCGGCATTGGAGGCCACGGCCTCGTGGGCGTTCTCGTAAACGGCAAGGGCCCCACCGTGCTTATCCGAGGCGACATGGATGCGCTTCCCGTGATGGAGGAGACCGGCCTGCCCTACGCGAGCGAAGTTCGCGTCCCCCGTCCCGACGGGTCGACGGTCGGGGTCATGCACGCCTGCGGGCACGATATCCACCAAACGTGTCTCGTCGGCACCGCCCAGTTGCTTGCCGCCATGCGAGACCGTTGGCGCGGTACCGCGCTGATCCTGGCCCAACCGGCCGAGGAGATCGGGAAGGGGGCTCGACTCATGATCGAGTCGGGGATTTTCGATCGCATTAACCGCCCGGACTTTTGCCTCGCCCTGCACGTCTCGGCGGGCGATCCGGCCGGGACCGTCGCATACACGCCGGGTTGGGCGCTCGCCAACGTCGACTCGGTCGATATCCGCATCTTCGGGCGAGGGGGGCACGGTTCGAGACCGCACGAGACCGTCGATCCCGTCGTCGCGGCCGCGCAGATCATCGTGTCACTACAGACGATCGTGAGCCGCCGCGTTGATCCGCTCGAGTCCGCGGTGATCACCGTCGGTTCGATACACGCCGGATCCAAACACAACATCATCTCGGACGAGGCTGTGTTGCAACTCACGGTCCGATCCTATTCCGACGAGACCCGAAGAGTGCTACTTGATGGCATTCGCGACGTCACGCTGCATACGTGCCGTGCGATGGGGTGCGAAAAGGATCCGATCGTGTACGTTCGTGAAGACGAGTTCACCCCGTCAACGTACAACGATCTCGAACTCGCGGCCGCGGCGGCCGAGGTCTTTCGCCAGGCGATCGGTGCCGAGCGGGTCCGGGTTCGCGCGCCCGTCATGGGGGGCGAGGATTTCGGTCGCTATCCGCGTCATCTGGGCGTTCCAGGGCTCATATTCTGGCTTGGCAGCGTCAGCAGCGCGACATACGAGGCCAGCCTCGAACCCGGCGCCGATCCGTTGCCGTCGTTGCACTCGAACAAATTCGCCCCCGATCCAAAGCCCACGATCGAAACCGGCGTAAAGTGCATGACGTCGCTTGCACTGGCGCTATTCGATACCGTTGAATAGGGCACCACATCCGACGCCAACGCACACACCGTGACCGAGGTCCAGGGGGGAGGGAGAATACCGCTCCGTTTCACGGAAACCGTACGAGGATCGACTTCGCGTGGCCCGGATCCACCGCGAAATCGGCCGGCAACGGGGGTGTGGCAAGGATGCGGACCCGCCGCCCGCGAACGGCTTTTTTCACTTGATCCCGAAGCCAATTCGCCGAGAGTCCGCGCCGGTTGACTGAGACCATCATGATTCCGTCGCGATTCAGGAGCTGCGCCGCAGTCGCCACGAGCGGACCGAGGTCTCGGTCGACGGAGAAGAACCGCCCTCGCTTCCGGCCATGGGCGAAGGTCGGCGGATCCAGAATGATCACGTCGAACGAATGGCCCAACCGCTTCGCCCGTTTGCAGAATTCGACTGCTTCGCACCGGATGAACTCATGATCCGCCGTCGAAACCCCATTCAACGCGAAGTTCTCGCGCCCCCAATCGAGCAGGCCCTGCGAGATATCGACACTGACGGTTCGCGTCGCACCGCCCACGGCCGCCGCAACCGAAAACCCGCACGTATGCGCGAACAGGTTGAGCACCGTTTTCCCTTGCGCCAATTCCCGAATGCGGCGGCGGTTGTCCCGCTGGTCGAGGAAGAGACCGACGGAAGTTTCGAATGGGCGGATTTGGAAGCGAAGACCGGCTTCGAGGATTTCGATTCGCTCGGGTACGCCCGTCCCGAGAATCACGCGCGGCGGAGTCTGACCGTCCGGCTGATCCACGTTCGAGCGGTCAGCCGAAGCAGCGCTTTCGCGCGACCGCGGCACGTACTTGGCCACCGCCGACTTGATCCCGAGCGACTTGCGATACCACCGAGCCATCTGCAAGAGCAGTGATTCGCCGACGCCGTGCCCTTCATGCAGGACCAGTATCAATACGTCGCCATAGCGCTCGGCGGTGACACCCTTGATGCCCTCCGCGTAACCCGTAAACAGACGGAACGCGTTTGTGTCATCCACGCCGAGACACGCGAATCGCCGGGCCAACCCGGACGTCAGCGGCCGCTCGACGCTGCGCTCGCCCTCGATGATCCGCGCAAACTCCGCCGGGGGCGGCGCGGTGATGGTAATCTTGCGTTTGAGGTCCGGGTGATGAAACGCGATCCGGGCAACGTGGAGGCACACGGTCGCGGACGCCTTCGCGCTCCGATGCGCCCCCGCCGACCGGTCGCCCAATA
>JADFHG010000486.1 GCA_022567365.1 Planctomycetota bacterium
GCCGAAAGGGCGTTGAGGACGATCGCCTGCGCGGTACTCTTGAGCTGGTAAGGAAACGGTTCGACGAGTCCGCGCGCGCAATCCGTCAGGCGAGCCGTGCTCTCCTGATAGACCAAGTCGTGTTTGTGGATGGTGCGCGTACCGGTCACGCCCGCTTCGTCCACCGTCGCCAGCATGATGTGATCGGAATTGCCGGGCGGCGAGCGGGACTCGACGGAATCCCCCGCGATCACGTAGACACGCGACCACGACATTCGATCGGTGCATTCGTCAAACTTGGATCGATCGCCGACCCACTCGCGGAGCTTGTCGTATGCGTTGCGGGAAGCGGGCCAATTCCGTTGCCCCATGGCGGCGGCGAACCCATCGTAGGAATCTGCTTCCGTGGCGGTCTTGTACAGCTCCCCCAGGTCGCGCCGGACACGGTCAATCGTGTCCACCGAATCTCCGGCGACATAATGGCTCGGACAACTCCTCCGCACGGTCTCCCTGTTTTTCTGCGTCTGCGTCTCGTCGCGGACGTGAAACTGAACAAGGGCGATGATCGGACGATCGATCCGTTGCCCGATCGAATATCGGACCGATTCTCCGCCCCACATCGCAATCGCGCACGCGCCCACCGTGAACGCGAGGCCGACGATGAAAGGCCAAGACCGACCGCGGACGAGAATGCGCGCCCAGATCGAGCCGAGCGCCTTGGTGCGCTGTTCACGAACCTGCTTGCGACGGCTCGTTGTTTTCGCGGTTGTGCCTTGCATTTTTCCGATTCTCGGAGCGATTCTACCGAATGCACCGTGCTCGGTGCATATCGGTCCAAAGGGTCATCTTGTCCCATCCGCGCCGGGCGGCGACCCCGCAGCCGGCGGAGCCATCCTCTTATCGGGCGTCGCGCCGTCGGTTACGTACGCCTCGACCACCCGCTGGACCAACGGATGGCGCACGATATCGCAGTTCGCCAATCGGATGACGGCCACTCTCGGGATGCCCGCCAATCGCTCGACCGCGTCGGTGAAACCGCTCGCCTCGCCGGCCGAAAGGTCGCTCTGGCTGTCGTCTCCGGTGACGACCATCTTGCTCTCAGGCCCAAGTCGCGTCAGGAACATCAGCATTTGCGCGGTCGTGGCATTCTGCGCTTCGTCCAGAATGATCGACGCCCGGCTGAGCGTGCGGCCACGCATGAACGCCAACGGTACGACCTCGATCACGTCGTTTTGCATAAAGCGTTTGATCTGATCGAAGGTCATCATATCGTGCATCGCGTCGAACAGCGGACGAAGGTACGGGTTCACCTTGGCCTGCAAGTCCCCCGGGAGATAGCCGAGCTTCTCGCCCGCTTCAACCGCCGGCCGGACGAGCACGATACGCTTGATCTCTTGGTGCTTTAGTTGGGCGACGGCCATGGCCACGGCGATATAAGTCTTACCGGTTCCCGCCGGGCCGAGACAGAACGTCAGATCATTGCTGCGGATTGCCTCGATGTAGCGCTTTTGTCCTTCACCGCGGGCGGTGATATTGGTGGAATCGACGAAGACGTCAATCCGATCGCCGGGGCGGGCGGAGCGTTCCGCCTTCGTCCGACGAATGGTCTCCTCGACAACTTCGTCGCTGATGTCAGGGGTGACGCGAAGTGATCGTTGGAGCTGCTCGATCACTTGTACGGATTTGGCAACCGCTTCGGGAGAACCGCTGATCCGGACGGTTCCGTCGCGCGCACTGATGCGGACATCGAACGCGGCGCGAATCAACCGCAGGTTGCGATCCGCCGGACCGTACAACGCGGTGCGGCGAGAGAGGTCGTCGATAGCGATTGTCGTTTCCAAGTGCCGTTGCTTCGGTCGCGGTGCCCGACCTGTCGCCCACTCCCATTCGCGCAGCGACCTTTCGCCGAAAGATCGCGCGGTGTCCGGCAAACCGGACGTGCCTGTCTCTAACCGCCGGACCTACACGATGCCCCAAACCACGGTCAGCAGAACCCACGCCAAAGGGACCGCCAACGCCGGGCTATCCATCAGGTCAAGTATACCTCCATACGAGGGAATTAGATGCCCTGAATCCTTGATCCGTGCATCTCGCTTAAAGCTGGATTCGAACAAATCTCCGATCTGACCGAACAAGGAAAGCAGCAGGCCGAAAACTAGAGCACGAATCGAAGGCGAGAGAGAGCCATCATCCACGGCGATCGCAAAGCGGGCGGTGGCATCTTGCGCAAGGGCATTGATGCTCTTTGCAAACGTCAGCAACGGCGGATCGGGTTCGGCTGAGACCGATTGTAACGTGGGATTCGAACCACCGATCGAATCCGACGAGAACACGCCGACGAATGCGTTGGTCGTCGTTTCGGCGTGGACGAACATCAACGCCACCAAGGCGCTCATCACCAAACCGCCGATCGCTCCTTCAACCGTCTTGCCCGGACTGATCGAGGGGATGAGCTGGTGCCGCCCGGCCACCGTCCCGACGAGGTACGCGCCGATGTCGGATGCCTTGGTGACCAATAGCGCGATGAGCAGCAGCCAGGCGCCGTCCTCCCCGGGCATTGTGTATCCGCAACGAAGGTGCACACCGAACGACGTGAGAAACCCGAGATAGAAGATCACGATAGAGGTCGCGCCGACGTCCCGGAACGTTGTCTCCGGCTCGCGGCGAAGCACGGCCGCCGAAGCCGTTGCAAGGGCGGCCACCAACAGCCAAACGATCTGCCATTGCAGCCCCTCGAGTTGGACCGGCGTCGTCCCCAGCCAGCCGGCCGACGCGAACCACGGCGAAAGAACGAGTACCACGATCATCGGATACGCCACGAGAACGTGTGGACGATGACCGCGCGCACGCAGCAGACGGACCATCTCCCGGGCGCCGATGAGCGATGCGATGAGGTACACGATCGGCAGGGTGCTCCCGCGTTCGAGGAGACCACCGATCGATCGTCCGCCAAACGTACCCCAGACGGGCGAATCCGCGGTCATCGATCTTGCGATGGCCACGTCCGAAGCGATGACTGTGAACACGACGGCGATCGCGAGGGCGCCATACGTCACACGTTGAACCATACTGGTCGTTTCCACCGAACCGGATTGAGTCGAGTCGTCCGCGCACACCAACGGCCGCACAAACATAGTGAACTCGTCCCGCGTGTCCAACAAGAGGACCGGCGGACTGCCTCAAGGACGGGATGGCCAATGTGACAGGAAGAGCGAGC
>JADFHG010000487.1 GCA_022567365.1 Planctomycetota bacterium
ACGGTCGCGGTTCGGATTCGGGTTGCCGGCCAACCCGCAAGTTTATACGTGACGGAGCACTAGGGCGCGCGTGTGCTGAGAGTGCGTCCTAAGACCGGCGGGAACCCCGGTTCTTTCCGAACCCCGACCGCGAGGGAGAGGCTCATAGGACGCACTCTGAATAGGATTCGGACTCGGGGAGGAATCGACATGAACGCTCGAATCACTTTGCTTGGCCACGCGACCGTCAAACTGACGCTACCCGACGGCCGCGTACTCATTATCGATCCCTGGCTCACGGACAACCCGGCGTGTCCCGACGAACTGAAAACGCCCGATCGCTGCGACATGATCCTGCTGACACACGGCCACGCCGATCACGTCGGCGACGTGGAACGACTGGTCAAGGCGCACGATCCTTGGGTCGTGGCGAATTTCGATCTCTGCGCGGTGTTCCAAAAACGAACCGGCGGCGAACGATACCGCCCCATGAACACCGGTGGCACGCAGACGATCGACGGCGTGCGCATCAGCCTGACCCAGGCGTTTCACTCGTCGGGTGTCGACTTCGGCGACGGGATGATATACGGCGGAATGCCCAACGGTCTTGTCGTGGGATTCGAGGGTCTCGCGCCGCTCTACCACGCCGGGGATACCGACGTCTTCAGTGATATGCACCTGATCGCCAGGCTGTTTGCCCCGAAGATCGCGCTGTTGCCGATCGGCGACCACTTTACCATGGGCGCCAAGGGCGCGGCACTCGCCGCCGAGATGCTCGGTGCCAACTCGATCATCCCGATTCACTACAAGACGTTTCCGGTGCTCGCGCAGTCGGCGGATGCCTTTGTGGACGCGCTGCTCGTGCCGCTGAGGTCAACCGTCATCGTGCCCGAGGTCGGACAGGAACTCGGTTGGACGTTTGAGGGTGTGGCGGTTTGACAGCCTGTTGAAGCATGTGTGGCACAGGCCCTACATGGCCGGCTTGCTGAACAGCCGACGGATGCCGGCTGACAGCTTGCTGGACCAAAGGAAGAAAAGGCATTGAACATCGTACACAACTGGCGGTTCTTGAGACAATTCCTGCGGCGCCCGAAGGTCATCGGCGCCGTCGCGCCGAGTTCGCGGGCGCTTGCGACCGCGGTGTGCGGACCGTACCGACGGGCGGCGGGTTCCGTTCGTTTGCTCGAGGTCGGTGCGGGCACGGGTTCGATCACGCGGCATATCGGTACGATCCTCGGGTCGGACGACCGGCTGGATCTGTGCGAGATCGACCCGGAACTGGCTAGCGTGCTCGCCCGGGACGTGCTCACGAATGGCGACTTCGCACCGGCCGTCGCCGACGGCCGCGTCCGCTTGCTCAATATGCCGGTTCAGGAAATCGACGACCCCGACGGGTACGACTTCGTCATTTCCGGGCTGCCGCTTACGTCGTTTGACCTGGAGTCCGTTCGATCGATCCTGGAGGTGATACGGCGTGCGCTCAAGCCGGGCGGCGTATTCAGCTACTTCGAGTACATCGCGCTCCGGCCGCTCTCTCGCACCTGCGCGGTCGGCCGCCGGCGGGCACGGATCCGGGGTGTGTCGGCCTTCCTGACGCGCCACATCCGCGATCACCAATTCTCCAGGCAGACCGTCCTCGCGAATTTCCCACCGGCGCACGCGCGGCATTTCCGCTACGACGAGGCGACCGAGTCGCCGGCTTCGCTGTGCGCATGAGCGGATGCGCCCTGGAGCATTTGCCGATTTCGTATCCCGGATCCACCGCCATTCGCAACACATCAAACAACGAAACATCGCGCGGGCTGAAGCCCGCGGCTGCGAAGACGGAAGCGGAAAATGCCCTTAGGTCGCGGACGACGGTGGCGCTGTGCCACGATTCCTCGCTCGCGGTCCGGCGCGCGAGAAGATCCTCAACGCTCGCAGCGATGATGCGGAAGGCGAAGACGCAGTGAACGCGCCTCAGCGCTCAGGGCGGCGCGAAGAGCGCGTCGGCGTGGCTTTTGGTCTGGCGGCGTTTCTCGCCTGGGGTTTCGTGCCGATCTATTTCAAGCAGATCACGCAGGTGCCGCTGCTCGAGGTTCTCGCACATCGCGTGCTGTGGTCGGCGATACTGCTCGTCGGGCTCCTGGTCGTGCAGCGGCGGCTGTCGACCGCGCTGGCTATGGTCCGCTCGCGCCGCAACATCCTTACGCTTCTGGCGACGACCGCCTTGATCGCGCTGAATTGGCTGGTCTTCTTTTGGGCGATTGTCCACGACCAAGTCCTTCAAGGAAGCCTGGGGTACTTTATCAATCCACTTTTCAACGTGGTCCTGGGGTTCGTCTTTCTGGGTGAACGGCTGAGACCGCGGCAGTATGCAAGCGTCGCGATCGCCACTTTCGGTGTCGTCTACCTCGCCGTCGGGTATGGCGATCCGCCGTGGGTCGCGCTGACTTTGGCAGTGACGTTCGGGTTTTACGGCCTGCTTCGCAAGACCGCGCGCGTGGACGCCCTCGTCGGACTGACCGTGGAGACGACGTTTCTGCTTCCCTTTGGCATAGGATATTTGGCGTATCTGGGTGTGGCCGGTGAACTGACGTTTGCGTCGACGACCATTCGCATGGACGTGTTGTTGATGGCGGCGGGCGCGGTGACGGCGCTGCCGCTGCTATGGTTCGCAAACGCCGCGCGCCGCGTACGACTCGCCACGCTCGGCATCATGCAGTACATCGCCCCGAGCGGCCACTTCCTATTGGCGGTGTTTTTGTACCATGAACCATTCTCCACGGGACATCTGGTATGCTTCGGGTGCATCTGGGCGGCACTCGCGCTGTACACCGTGGACTCGATCGCCGCGGCGCGGTCCGTGCCGGCTCCCACGGTTGACGGCTAGTATCCTAGTGCAGCGTCACACCTGGATTTACGGGTTGGCGTTGAGCGATAGGCATAGCAAAGTCCGCTCCCTCACGGTCGCGGTTCGGATTTGGGTTGCCGCCCAACCCGCAAGTTTATGCGTGACGTGGCACTAGCAGCCTGTTGAAGAAGTGTTGTCCACCCGAGTTCGTAGCGTCCGCCCCCCGTGGCGGACGTAGGAAGGCGATAGCGGATTCGAAAACCACGTCCGCCGCGGGGGGCGGACGCTACTCGCAGTTTTTCAACGGGCTGCTAGTGCAGTGATTCAAGCAGATGGCCTCTTATCCGAACTCCGATCGAAAGAACGAG
>JADFHG010000488.1 GCA_022567365.1 Planctomycetota bacterium
CCGCGTCGGCGAGACGGCGGTATGATCCCCGCGGTATTGACGCGGTCGCAGGGCGAAACGGATGAAAGTGATCATTGCCGGGGCCGGCGAGGTCGGCGGGTATGCCGCCGAGGTGCTGTCGGGCGCCGGACACAGTGTGACGGTCATCGACTTGGCCGAAGATCGTCTCCGCGCGATCAGCGATCGTCTGGACGTGCGGACGCTGAGCGGACACTGTGCGCACGTCGCCGTCCTGGAGGAGGCCGGTGCGCCGCGATGCGACCTGATGATCGCGGCGACGTCGGTGGACGAGATCAATCTGCTGTCGGCGTCCCTGGCCAAGGCCCTGGGTGCCAAGAAGACGATTGTTCGCGTACACCATACGGCAAACTTCAAACTTCGCGGCACGCCGCTGGCAGCCCATCTCGGTATCGACGAACTGATCTGCCCGGAACACCAGGCAGCGCTGGACATCGCGCGGACGGTGCGCAACCCCGGTGCGATCGCGATCGAGGAGTTTGCCGGGGGACAAATCGTGCTTGAGCGATTGACCGTGTCGTCGGGCGCGCCCGCGGCGGGAAAAAAGCTCTGCGAGATCGTGCTCCCCGCCAACGCTCGCGTGGCCACCCTGGAGCACGGGGGCGAGGCCGCCATTGCCGGCGCGGAGAGCACACTGGCCGAAGGCGACGTCATCACGCTCGTCGGTGACACGAAGACGTTCGACACGGCGCGGAAGCTTTTCAACAAGGGCAAACTTAAACGCAAACACGTCGCGGTGATGGGCGACTCGTCGACTGCGGTTTGGCTGTGCCGTGCCTTGAAAAGCCGGATCTTCTCGGTACGCCTCTTCGTGCGCGATCACGCCCGCGCCGAAGAGCTCTCGGACAAGCTCGAACACGTCACCATTCTCGAGGCGGAGCCCACCGACCCCACCACGTTCGCCGAAGAGCACCTGGAGAACGTCGACGCATTCGTGGCGACGACCAACGACGACGAGCGGAACATCCTCGCGTGCGCGCAAGCGAAGGCATTGGGTGTGGCCATGGTGATCGCGGTCGTGCAGCGCGCGACGTATATGCACCTCCTCCCGCACGTTGGGATCGACCGGGCGTTCAGCCCGCGCGCCGTCGCGGTCCGGGCGATTTCGAAGTTGATCGACGACAGCCCCGTGCGCACACTCGCGACGATCGCCGACGGAGTCGGCTCCGTTTATGAGGTGACCGTTTCAAAACACAGTGCCAACGTCAAGAAGGAACTCCGCAACATCGCGCTGGGGGGTCATTCGATGATCGTGGCGATACGCCGCGACGCCAAGGTATTCATTCCGGGCGCGGACAGCACACTCGAACCAGCGGACACGATTCTCGTGGTCGGCCCGTCGGAGTTCGAGCAGGGGTTGCGTAAGCTCTTTGTCGCGAAATGACCGTCAACGTACGTTCAGCCTGTCGCCACCTCGGCCAACTCGTCTTCATCCTCGTCGGTGTGATCGTCGGGGTCGCGGTCTTTTCCGGTGTGTCGCTCGCCGCCGGGGCTGCGGACGAGCGGACCGCGATGGATTCGCTGTTGCTCTCGGCCGGTATCGGATTGGGAATCGGATTCCTGTTGTACCTCCCCGGCAGGCGCGAGGCCGGCCACTTCGGACAACGCGAGGCGCTCCTGCTCGTCGCAGCCGCATGGCTGATCGGTGCGGGAATCGCGGCCCTTCCATATTGGACGTGGGCGGCAATGCGCCCGGAGTCCGGCACCATCGCCCACGATTTCGACACGTATACCAATTGCTATTTCGAGGCGATGAGCGGGCTCACGACCACGGGCGCGACCGTCGTTCAATCCCTTGCCACGCTGCCCCGGAGTCTGCTGCTGTGGCGCGCTCTGACCCAATGGATGGGCGGACTGGGGATCGTGGTGCTTTTCGTCGCGGTGTTGCCGATGCTGGGGGTCGGTGGCAGAAGGATATACAGCATCGAATCGCCCGGTCCTCGACCCGAGGGGGTCACACCGCGCATTCAGGACGCCGCGCGGATTCTATGGTTGATCTATCTCGGCCTGACGGTTGTCGAGGTGCTCGCGCTGCGGCTCTTCGGGATGAGCTGGTTCGATGCAACGTGCCACACGTTCGCCACGCTGGCGACGGGCGGATTCAGCACGCAGGACAGCAGCCTGGGCGGGTTCGCGTCGACCGCGATTCACGTCGTCGTCATCGTCTTCATGGTGCTTGCCGGCGTGAACTTCAGCGTGTACTACCAACTCCTGCGCCGTCAATGGCGAAGCGTGCTTCGCGACGCGGAGCTCCGCGCGTACCTGGCGATCATGCTCGCCGGGACGGTCATCGTAGGCGTCAGCCTCTGGAACTCGACCGCGGCGGCCGCCGAGGCGGGCATACTGCACCCGTCGGCAGGGCACGTCGTGCGCGACGCCGCCTTTCAAGTCGCCTCGATCCAGACCACCACGGGTTTCTGCACCGCGGACTTCGACACCTGGGGATTCGTCGCAAAGGCGACGCTCGTCGTGCTGATGTTCATCGGCGGGTCGGCCGGTTCGACGGGCGGCGGTATCAAAGTCGTTCGTGTCTTGGTTGTCGTCCGCGTCATGCTCGCGGAGATCGAACACGTGTTTCGCCCCCACGTCGTCCGCACGCTCAAGATCGGCAGGCGGACGATCGAGCCCGAAATGAAGATCAATACGTTGGTCTACATTCTCGGCATCGCGGCACTTTTCGCCGCGGGCACGGTCGGGCTGATGATCATCGAATCCGGTCAGGGCATCGACATTACGACGGCCGCCACGGCGTCGGCCGCGACGCTCAACAACATCGGCCCCGGTTTGGCGAGGGTGGGCGCGACTCAGAACTACGCGTGGTTTTCCGACATGAGCAAGTGGCTCATGTCCGCGCTGATGGTATTGGGACGACTCGAGGTGTATACCCTCATCGTGCTTTTTCAGCCGAAGTTCTGGCGTGGTGAATAGCTCGCCGGTTGACTGGACGAAGCGCCGTGGCAGCGGTTAGAATCGGTCGGTGGGTGGCCGAATCGCCGGCGCGAAACGCGGGCGCCGTGCGACGCGCGGCCGACCCTGCGATTCGATCAAGTGTGGTGATTCAAACAGATGGCTCTTATCCGAACCTGGTGCTTTGTCATGGATGATTCGAGGGGTAGTCCCGATGGGTGGCCCACCTCTTCAGAGGTGGGGTGACACGAA
>JADFHG010000019.1 GCA_022567365.1 Planctomycetota bacterium
GAACATGGGCGCACGAAAGTTCAGGCGGCCCGTTCAACCGGGAGACCGAAGCTCCGGCTGACTCCACACGCCCGCCGATCCCATGTCTGGATCGCGATTTGCCGGGGCACCCCCTTCTCGGCCGCATTTGGCACTTCTGCTCTTCCTTCGTTGGACACATCCGCTTCGCGCGGGGTTTGCACACCTCGTCTTCCTCAGAAACAGGCGAAAACGTCCGATAGTTCGGGTATGAGAGTCTTTGGGTTTGATGGGGGTTGCCTAATGCACTCCGAGTGCCCCGACGCACGTGAGATGATGGATCGGGTTCGATCGGGTGCCATGTAGCAGTTGATGTGCGTCGGCCACGAGTTTGCTCAATCATCGTCTTGGAGTCTGGAATCATGAACACCACGTCCACGCCCGCATTGGGACGAGCGCTACGCGCGGTCTTGTACGGGGCGATCGTCTTGACCTGTGCGCGGGTCTGGATTGGACCCATGCCACTGACCGAATCCGCCTACGGGCAGATTCCGGACAGCGGCGCCCAGCGCAAGGCCATCGTCGAAGAACTCGAGCAAACCAACCTGACGCTACTGGCAATCAGGAACCAGCTCGCCGAGATTCACAAAATCCTCGCGACCGGCACGCTTAATGTGCGGACCGCCGCCGCCGATAAGTAGGTCGGCACTGCGCCGCGTCCGCGCTCCCTTTGGGAATATCGGACGCAGCGAATCGGCGGGATCGTCGGCTTTTCGTGGCCGGCATGCCGATGCGCCGTCGCGCGCGGTGGGTGCCGGTCGATCGGTGGATCGACGGAAGGCTACGCACGGCGGACAAGATGGCAGCGTGGACAAAGGGCAAGACGGGACCGATCGGGATCGACCTCGGCGCGTATCGCGTGCGCGTGGTCCAGGCCTCCCACGACGATGGCGATCTCACGGTCGTCGCCGCCGGCGAGGCCCCCGCGGTTCAGGGCTCGGAGCGCTACGAAGATCGGTTTCGGGCCAACGCGTCGGCGCTGCGTTCGCTGATCAGGGACCGGGGTTTTCGCGGTCGCGACGTTGTCGTATCCGTTCCGCTCGAGGCGGTGCGCATCAAGAACGTGCGACTACCGAGCATGCCCGAGCGGGAACTGGCGGAAGCGGTTCGCTACGAGGCGCTCGAGCGTTTTCAGACCCTCGGGGTGGATCCCGAGATTCGCCACTTCGTGACCGGTCATGTGGCCGGCGGCGAGAACGACCAACTCGAGGTCGTGGTCCTCGGCGTGCCTCGCGATGTCATCGACGGTCTGCTCGGCGGGATAGGCGACGCGGGATTCGTGTGTGCGGGGTTGGACGTCGCGCCGCTGGCGACGTTCAGGCCGTTCGAGCGCTTCCTCAATCGGGCGGAGGACCGCGAGAGGACCAGCGCGTTTCTCGACATCGGACATGACGGCTCGCGCGTGGTCATTGCACGTGGCGGCGAGATTGCCTTCGTGAAGGTTCTCGACGTCGGCGTGGCGCAATTAGCGGCGATGACGGCGCGGGCGCTTTCCGTCGGAGATGACGAGGCGCTCACGATGGTCTGTGCGACGTTGTCGCATGGGGAGTCGCGCGGCGCGGACGGCGGGGCGCCCGAAGCGGTCGCCGTTCTGTCGGCCATCGAGGGGGGCATTGAGCAACTCGCAAAGGACATTGGTCTTTGCCTCAGGTATTTGTCCGTGACGTTTCCGGGCATGCGTCCCGATGCGCTGACGTGCGTCGGCGGCGGGGCGAAGCTACCGCTCTTGATCGAGCGCATCGAGGGGCAGCTCGGCTTGCGGACCCGCCCGGGGCAGCCGTTTCGCAACATCGCAGTGGGCGATGTCTTGTCCGGTTCGGATCGGCGGGGCGATCAATCGCAATGGACCGTCGCGTTGGGGCTCGCAATGAAAACGATCTGCGTGCGGTGTTCGACCGCCGCGGGGCCGCGCGAGGAGGTGTCCGCGTGAAGGACATCGACTTTCGACCGACGTCCTACCGCAATTGGTTGGCGCGCCGCGCACGGGGTCGGCGCCGGGTTGCGTGGATGGGCTTGTTGGTCGTGGTAATGGCGGTTTGGTCGGTCGTGAAATCTTCCGAGATGACGAAGGCGCTGGCCGCCCTGAGGGTGACACGGACGGCGTACGCTCGAGATCAAGCGGCGGCCACTCGGGTCGGCAGCCTCGAGGACGAGCTGAATGCGGAGCGTGTGCGCGGCGAAGTGCGGAAACAGGTAATGGGCGGTGTCGATATGCACGCGGTGTTCGCGGAGCTTGCGATTCTCCAGCCGGCGAACGTCGCACTGAACCAGGTGGACATCCGACGTGACGACCGAGTCGTAGCGAGCGCATCGCACGAGCCCGGTTCGCCGCGGACAGCTGTACCCGACGCCGCCGGTTTGAGGCGAAACGTGATCCTCCTGGGTTACGCCCGCGAGGATTCGGCGGTTGCGCAATACGTACACGCGCTGTCGAACTCCTTGGTGTTTGAGGATGTCCGTCTGATGTTCGCACGACCCGCCGGCGGGATCGGTCCGGGGACGCGCGAATTCGAGGTTCGATGTAGGCTACCGTTGTTCGAGTGAGTCGGGGACAGGCCGGGCTCGAGCGCGATGAACCTGGGCGTTGTCGACGGGGATCCGGCCAAGAGTAATGAAACGTGCACGCGATGAGGTTGTCACCGGTCTTGCGATCGTGGCGGTACTTGCGGCGTTCATCGGCTGGGTCGTGATGCCGGTGGAGTCGCGCTTGAGGTCCGTTTCCGCGGAGACGCATCGCATGCGCGCCGTCATGGAATCGCGCTCGCAGATGGCGTTCGGTCCATCGGCGGTCGAGGCGGAGTTGGGTCGCTTGCGAGCGGAGGAAGCGGTCGTCAGAAAGGCGATCCCTTCGGCACCGAGCCTGGGACGGTTTCTCGAGGCATTGTCCGAGGTGTGCGCAAACGCGCAACTGAGTGCAACGGACGTAACGCCCCTCGCGGAATACAGCGTGGGTCCGATCGGCGTGTTGCCGATCCTGGTCAGCTTCGAGAGCGGGTTCGCGGACGTGTTCATGTTTTTGCAAAGGATCGAAACGCTCGAGCGCGTGGTTTGGGTAAGCCGGATCGAGACGTCCCGTGTGGCGGATCGATCCAATCGGCTTTCGACAAGCGTGCTCATGCATGTGTTCCATGAACCAACGGAACGGCATTAGGACACGGCGTGCAGGTAAAGGGGTCCAATCTGGTCGCCGATTGCCGCGAAGCACTTGTGGCTTCGCCGGTGAAGACTGGGTTTCTTGGTGTGCTTTTGGTCGTCTTCGTTGTCGTCCTCGTGGCGCAGTTGGGATCGGCACCGCCGGACGCGGGCGCAGGATCGGGAAACGCAGGTGGCGCGAAAAACTCAGTCGGCGTGAGCGCGGAGTTGCCCTCGGGCGTGACGCAGTTTGAGGATGGGGCGTTGGAAACGCTACGGGAATTGCGGCCCGCGCCCCAGCTCAGAACCCGATTGGTACGAGATCCGTTTGCGGCGGATTGGCTCAGGGGTTCCCGGATCGCCGTGTCCGTGCCGGTTGGTCGGTCGGCGAAGATCGACACCGAGCGCGACGAGGTCTTCGTACACGAATGGCGTCTGACCGCGACATTTGTATCGAAGGATGGTCGGGGGAAGATCGCCGTCATTAGCGGAGTGACGTATCGCGTGGGCGATTCGATCGGCGCGTGTGCGGTCGAGGAGATTGGGGCGCGCTTTGCCATTGTCCGCTGCGGCGGCGAGCGGATCGAGTTGCGAATGCAATAGCGCGCGAGCGCGCGAATCGCCGGCAAGATCGACATGAGGAGAAATCCCGATGCCGACGCAAGAGCGTCAACATGAACGGCGGACCACGGTGATGACGGCGCTTGTCGCGTGCGTGGCCGCGGTCCCGAGCGGAGCTTGGGCGCAGCCCGACGGCGCGGCGGCAGGTTCCGCGTTGTCAGCGCCGGTCGAATCCATGCCCGGCGAGCAGAGCGAGATCGCCGTGAGCGATCGTGGGACGGTCGAGATGCACGTGTCTGAGCTGCCGATTGCCACGGTGCTGCACCTGTTGGCACTCGAGAGCCGGCGGAACATCATCGCGTCGCCGGGGGTGACCGGTTCGGTCACGGCAAGCCTTTATGACGTCACCCTGGACGAAGCCCTCACGGCGATTTTATCGTCGCTCAACGCCGGTTTCATCGAGGAGGGCAACTTCATCCATGTGCATACGAACGAGGAACTCGAATCGATCGTCCTCGCGCGCCATCCGCGTGTCACGCGCGTCTTCCCGCTCAACTATGTGACGGCGAAGGACGTCAAAGAGTACATCACACCGCTATTGCTGGAGGGTGACTCGGTCACGGCCTCGCCGCCGCCCCAAGTCGGAATCGGCAGTTCCGGTGACGAAGGCGGTGGGCAGGACGCCGGCGGACGTGACTTCGTGGTTGTGACGGCGCGGCAGAGCGTCATGGAGAAGGTCGCGTCCCTCCTCGCCGAGATCGATATTCGTCCGCGCCAGGTGCTGATCGAAGCGACGATCCTTCGCGCCCAACTGAACGACGACAACGCGCTGGGGATCGACTTTACGCTCGTCGGCGGCGTCGATCTGCAAATGCTCGGCGCGGTCTCGACCGGGATCCAGGGTGTGGCGCTCGGTCTGCTGCCGGCGGAGCGCTTCGAGCGGGCGAACGCGGCGGCGACGACCGACTTTAGCGGCGACGTGCCTCCGGGCGGCATCAGTATCGGAATCATCAAGGACAAAGTAGGCGTTTTTCTCCGGGCGCTGGAGGAGGTGACGGACACGACCGTGCTGGCGAATCCGAAGATCCTCACGATCAACAAGCAGCGCGCGCAGGTCATCGTCGGTCGGCGCGACGGGTTTCTGACCACGACGGTGACCGAGACCCAGGCGATCCAGACGGTGGAGTTTCTCGAGACCGGTACGCAGCTCATCTTCCGTCCGTTCATCGGCGATGACGGCATTGTCCGAGTCGAGCTTCATCCCGAGGACAGCGTGGGTTTCGTCAACGCCCAGGGTCTCCCGTCGGAGCAGACGACCGAGGTAACGACGAACGTTTTCGTTCGGGACGGGCACACGATCCTGATCGGAGGTCTCTTCCGGGAGGTGACGACCGACGCGCGCCGGCAGGTTCCCTGGATCGGAAACCTTCCCCTGGTCGGACAGTTGTTCCGGTCGAATGCCGACAGCACCGCGCGCGAGGAGGTCATCATCCTGCTGACGGTCCACATCGTCAAGGACGACATTGCCTACGCCGATGCCTCGATTCGGGCGCTCGAGGACGTCGAGCGTATCCGGGTCGGTCTGAGGCAGGGTCTGATGTGGCACGGGCGCGAGCGGATCGCGCAGTCGTACTATCATCGCGCGTTGAAAGGGCTGAGCAAGGGTGACACGGGAGAGGCACTCTATAACGTCGAGATGGCAATCTTCAACAACGCGCGGCTGCTGGAAGCGATTCGACTGCGTGAGCGGATCACCCGCAAGCGCGAATGGAATATCGAGGGCGCTGTTGCAAGAACATTCATGCATGAGCTGATCGCCAGGGAAAAGGGCATTCCCATGAGGTTGTTCGAGCGCCCGCCGCCCCAAGTGGACGATGCCGCCGCCCATTCGCCGCCGCAACCGGACTTCGGAAGCGGCGGTCCGCGCGGCGATGGTGGATCGTCGGAAATCGGATCGGAGGAATAATGATGACGATTCCATGGGCAGACCGGCGGCTCCTTGTCGCGGGGTTGTGCTGGTCGATCGCGGCGCTCAGCGGGTGCAGCCTCGCCACGCACCAGGAACGTCGCGCCGAAGCCGAGCGACGATGGAACGAAGTGCGCGCGGGCATCAAGATTCAGCTCGGCCAAGAGCAGTTCCACACGGGCAACGTGGCGGATGCCCTGCGGAGCGCGCGGGAGGCGCTCGCCATTGCTCCTTGGCTACCGGACGTTTATGTCCTGTTGGCCAAGGCACATCTCGAGCGGGGTGAAGCGGCATCGGCCGAGCGGGTCATCCTGTCCGCGCCGACCGCGGTCGGTCTGCGGGATCCCAGACTGGCACTTCTGCTGGGGATCATCTGCGAGCAGCGCGAGGATCTCGGTGCCGCGCTACGGCACTATCGAGAGGCGAGGCAGAGCCAGAACGCCGAAGTCGACTACGTCGTCGCCGAGGCCGAGTGCCTCGTCCGGTTGGGGCGGTCCGGTGAGGCGCTCGCGCTGCTCGACGATCAGGTCGATCGGTTCGACGCGAGTGCTACGGTCTTGGCACTGGCGGGAAGGATCGCCGTGCTCACCGGCGACCTTCCGCTCGCGGTCGATCGCCTCGGGGCGGCGCTGCGAGGTGCTCCCAACGACGCCCAGGTTCGCAGGATGTACGGCCTGCTACTCGTCGAGGCCGGTCGTTGGACCGAGGCCATGGGGGTGCTCGAAGCCGTCGCGACAGGTGACAGGTCCGAAACGGCCGACGCGGCCGTGGTCCGCGGACTCGCTCGATGCTACCTCGAAATCGGCCGACCGGCGGAGGCCAGGGATATTCTTCGGCGCTGCGTCAGGACAAACGGCGGCGATGCCCAGGCACAGTGGCTCCTCGCTCGAGCTTCGATCGAGACGGGCGATTGGCTGACCGCGATGGCGGCGCTCGACGTCGTTTCTCGGCAACGATCCGGTGATCATGACGTTGCGCTCCTCCGCGCGATGGTGCACTGGAAAACGGGACGTCATTCCGCGGCCGCGGATGCGTTGAAAAAGTTGTTGAGTGAGCGTCCGAAAGACGTCGATGCGCTTTGCCTATTGGGCGAGGTGGCATACTCGATGGGCGACGTCGCGTCGGCCCGGAGACACTTCGCGACGGCGCTGGCCATCAAACCATGGTACGGGTGGGCGGACCAGGGCCTTTCAGGACTTCCGGCGGACGCTCCGGGGCCGTCCGGACCGGCAACGCGAAACTAGCGCTCGATGCCACCTGAAGCGATCAATCGATACAGGTGTTTCCGGGGAGCCATCATTCGAATTGTAGCAGAGCGGTGGAAGCGTCACAGAACACTGGATAGATAGCGTGAACGTGACGGTGACACAACTTGGCGGCGTCCAGATCGTGCACTTGGACGGCGCACTGGTGGCGAACTCGGTCCAAGAGTTCGACCGGATCGTCGATGGCCTGCTCGCACGAGACAAGCGCGAGTTTGTCGTCGAGGTCGAGTCCCTGACCGGGGTGGATAGCGCCGGGCTGGAGGCGCTTACGCGTTTGCAAGGCCACTGTGAAGAACGTCTCGGCAATGTCAGGCTCGCCGGAGTGAACCCGACGTTGAAGACGATTATCGAGATCACGCGTTTGTCGCGGCGATTGGCATTCAGCGATACTACGGACGCCGCCGTAGCGGAATTCGGGTAGTTGCGTCATGACCGTGGTTCACACCGCAAGACCGCGCCCCGTCGGGGAGGTTCTCGTCGAGCGAGGCGTGCTGACGCGCGAGCAACTCGACGAAGCGTTGGCCGCGCAGAAACGCTCGCCGAACCGCAAGCTGCTCGGGGACATGCTCATCGAACTTCAGCTCTGCACCGACGTGCAGGTGCTCGAGGCCCTCGCCGTGGTCTGCGCGGTCCCTTTCGCGCGAGTGACCCCGCGCCTGATGGACGGGCGAATCGCGACGATTCTTTCGCGCGAGTTTGCCGAGGAGCACAATGCCTTACCGTTGTTCCTCGTGGACGGCGTCTTGACGGTCGCGGTGGCCGAACCATCGGACATGTTTCTCTGCGAGGAGATCGCCCAACGGACGGGTCACACGGTCCAGGTCGTGGCATCACCGCGGACCGACATTCTTGCGGCGATCGAGAATGCCTTCAGCTCGCGCGACGGCGATCAGTCGTTACTGCGTGACATTCTCGCGCAGGCCTCGGACCAAGACGACGCGATGGATGATGCGGACGCCGACGTGGACTTGGCCCAGGCTGCGAGCAAGGACTCGCCCGTGGTCAAGCTCGTGCATCACCTGCTCGTGTCGGCGGTGCGCGAAAAAGCGAGCGACGTGCACATCGAGCCGGGCGAGGACTCGCTACGTGTGCGTTTTCGTATTGACGGGCGTTTGTACGAGAAGATGAGACCGCCGCATGCGATGGCGCCGGCCGTGGTATCGCGCATCAAGATCCTGGCGAGCCTGGACATTGCCGAGCGGCGGCTTCCCCAGGACGGCGCGATCAGGATGACGGTGGACGACCGTTCGGTCGACCTGCGTGTATCGACGCTGCCGAACCAGTTCGGCGAGAAGGTCGTCTTGCGGATCCTGGACACGCAAAACGCTCTGATCGGGTTGGACCGTCTCGGAATGGAACCCGAGGTCCGCGCCGCGTTCGAGCGCGCGGTGGCGAGGCCGAACGGTATGGTGTTGGTGACCGGACCGACGGGGAGCGGCAAGACCACGACGCTATACTCGGCGCTCAAGGCGATCGAAAGTGTCGAGAGCAATTTCTGCACCGTTGAGGATCCCATTGAGTACAATCTGGCCGGTGTCAACCAGTTTCAAACACACGAGCGTATCGGGCGCACGTTTCCGGCGCTGCTCCGATCGCTGCTGCGGCAGGATCCGGACGTGATCATGGTCGGCGAGATCCGCGATCCGGAAACGTGTCGCATCGCGGTTCAGGCCGCGCTCACGGGACACCTCCTTCTCTCGACGCTTCACACGAACAACGCCGTCGGCGCGGTGACGCGGCTGCTCAACCTCGGCGCCGAACCGTATCTCATCAGCGCTTCTCTCGAAGCGGTTCTGGCGCAGCGCCTCGTTCGGCGGATTTGCACTCATTGCAAGACCGAAGTCGACGTGCCGAGCGTCATTCGCGAGGTTCTCGAACCGCAGGGTATTGAAGTTTCCCGAATGACCGTCGGCCGCGGCTGCGCCGAGTGCCAACAGAGCGGCATGCGCGGTCGTATCGGGCTATATGAAATCTTCGTTCCGACCGACGAGACTCGCGGCGCCATCGCGCAGGGCGCTACGATGGAAGAATTGCACGTGATGGCCGTTGCCAACGGTATGAAACCGCTCAATCGCTCCGGGCTCGACAAGGCAGTAGCCGGAGAGACGACCTTCGAAGAGATTCTGCGCGTGACCGCGCTTTGAGAAACAGGCCATGAGTATCGGACCACAATGCTTGCGTTTGCTAGCCGAAGCCCGCCGCATCGGCGCTTCCGACCTCTTGATCGTCGCCGGCGCCCCGCCCGCGGTCTACGTCAACGCGAGGATGCGCCCACTGTGCGACACGCCGCTTGGTACGGACGACGCCCGTCGGTTGATCGATGAGCTGCTGACCGAGCAACAGCGTGATACGCTCGAGCGCAATCGCGACGCGGATTTTTCGGTGGCTCATTCCGACGTGGGGCGCTGCCGGGTCAACGTTCACTTCCAGCGCGGGTCGCCCGCGGCCGCGATTCGATTCGTACCCGATACCGTTCCCGGGTTTGACGGCCTCAACTTGCCGCCGATTCTCGAGGAGCTCGCGCATCTTCCGCGCGGGTTGGTGTTGATCACGGGTGGGACCGGTTCGGGCAAGAGCACGACGATGGCCGCAATGCTCGACAGGATCAACCAGGAGACGGCCCTACACATTATCACGCTCGAAGACCCCATCGAATACACGTTCACCAACGCCCGTTCGATCATCGAGCAGCGCGAGATCGGCACGGATTCGCCGGGGTTCGCCGAGGCGCTGAGGCACATCGTGCGGCAGAAGCCCGACGTGATCATGGTGGGCGAGATGCGCGACCTGGAGACGATCCGCACGGCGCTCACCGCCGCCGAGACGGGGCACCTTGTGCTGGCGTCGTTGCACACCGTCAGCGCGGCGCAGACCGTGGAGCGGATCGTGGACGTGTTCGAGCCGGCGCAGCAGGCCCAGATTCGCACACAACTCGCCGGTACGCTCCGCGCGGTCGCGTGTCAAACGTTGTTTACCACCGCCGATGGCGACGCGATGGTCCCCGCCGTCGAGGTGATGGTCACGACGCAGGCGATCGCCCGTGCCATTCGCGACGGCGAGACGCACCTGATCGCCGGGATGATCGAGACCGGTGCCGCACAGGGGATGCGGACACTCGACAGGGAAATCCTGAGACTCGTGTCGGAGGGTGCGATCACGCGCGACGCCGCCCTCGCCAAGGCAAACAACCCGGAGCGCCTCGCGGGCCTTCTTGATCGTCCCCAGGAAGCGGTGGTTGCGCGGGGGGCCTCCGGCGCCAGGCCTTGGGAGTAAACAATGCCCACGTTCACCTATGTCGCGCGAAACGCGGCCGGCACTTCCCGATCGGGCGAAGTCAGCGCGCCGTCGGAAATCGAGGCGGCGCGCGTTCTCCGCGGCGAGGGCAACTTCGTCGTCGAACTCAAGGAACAGCAGGGGGGAGCCACCGCGACCGCGCCGGCTAGTCGCGTCGGCGGACGCGTGCGGTTCCTCGACGTGCTGTTTTTCACGCAGCAGATGGCGATGATGATCGAGACCGGTGTACCCGTGGCCGAGGCGCTGGACGGAATCATTCGTCAGTCGTCGCCCGGGAAGTTCCGCCGCATTCTCGAGGATCTGCGCGGACGGGTCGAGTCGGGGGTTCCGTTGTCGGTGGCGCTCGCACGGTATCCGCGGGCATTCGGCGCGATGTACGTCAATCTGATTCGCGCGTCCGAGGCCAGCGGCACACTCGGGAGCACGCTAAGCCGGCTCGGTTCTTATCTCGAAGGTCAACGCGAGGTTATGGGCCAGATCCGCGGCGCAATGTTGTACCCGGCCGTCTTGCTGACGTTGTCGATTGCCGCAGTAGCATTCGTCTTGACCTACATTCTTCCCAAGTTCATGGTGCTCTACAAGGGCAGGGAAGCGCTGTTGCCGACGCCGACGAAGATCCTGCTGGCCTCGAGCCATTTGCTGACCGCCTATTGGCCGTTCTGGATCGCCGGAGTCGTTGGCGCCAGTGTCATGATCGTGGCGGCCTTGCGGACGTCCGCGGGGCGGCGCGCTTGGGACTGGGTGTACCTGAATTTTCCGTTGCTCGGGGCGATGGCGCGAAAGGCCCTTCTCACGCGGAGTTTGCATACGCTGGGCACACTGATCGACTCGGGTGTTCAGGTGCTCGACTCGGTGGCGATCACGAAGCGCGTCGTGCCGAACCACTACTTCGCCGAGATGTGGGACAAGGTCGACGAGGAGCTGCAGCGGGGTCGCCAGCTCAGTGCACCGCTTTACCGATCCAAGCTGTGTCCGCGGCCGATCGTGCAGATGATCGAGGCGGGCGAACGGTCGGGCCAACTCGGGTCGGTCCTCAAGCGTATCGCTACGTTCATGGAGAAAGACCTGCGCGCGGCGATTAGTGCCCACACGCGTCTGATCGAGCCGGTGATGATCATGTTCACCGGTGTGATCATCGGCGGGATCGCCCTAGCGCTACTGCTACCGATCTTCACTTTGTCGCGCAACATCGGGAAGTTTTGAGTCGCGCGACCCTGTAAACGAGCGCTATTGGGCGTCGGAATGCCGTTAGCAGCCTGTTGCAAAACATGTGGTACGGGCTTCCAGCCGGGTACGTGTTCAGCGCGTAGCGGCCGCCCCCCGCGGCGGCCGTAGAAGCTCGGGAGCGTCTCGCACACCCACGTCCGCCACAGGGGGCGGACGCTACGTCGCGACTACCGTGTGTTGGCGGACAAACCGCTAAACATGTAAACAGCCCGTCTTTTCACCGGCTGGAAGCCGACCCCCCTCGCAAGTGTCAGCTTCCTTCAACGGGCTGCCCAGTCGCGCGATCTTCGTCGCGCGGCGCACGATCACATCAAGGCAGGGGTCTTGTTTCAAAGGCGGCTTCTACAATCCGTAGATCGGTGCGAACTTGTTCTTTACGTAGCTCATGAACGGTTCGATGGTGAGCGGCTTGCCGGTGACGCGCTCGACGAGTTCGCCCGCGCGGAAGCGTTGCCCGTGACGGTGAATGTTCTCGCGAAGCCAATTCAAGAGCGGTTTGTGATCGTTCGCGCGAATCCGGTCGAACAGGTCCGGAATGTCTTCTTTGGCCTTTGCGAAAAACTGCGCGGCGTAAAGTTTGCCGAGGGCGTACGTGGCGAAATACCCGAACGCCCCCATCGACCAGTGGATGTCCTGAAGGCAGCCCTGCGCATCGTCGGGCGGTGTGATGCCGAGCAGATCCTCCATCTTGACGTTCCAGCGCTGTGGAATGTCGTCGACCTCGAGCTGACCATTGAACAGCTCCCGCTCGATCTCGAACCGCAGGATCACGTGGAGGTTATACGTCAGTTCGTCGGCTTCGACGCGAATGAACGACGGTTCGACGGTGTTGATCGCGCCGTAGAACGCATCGAGCGACACGTCGCCGAGCGCCTTCGGGAACAGCCGGGCGGCTTCGTCGAAATGGTGCTCCCAGAACGCGCGACTTCGACCGACCTGGTTCTCCCACATGAGCGATTGCGATTCATGGATGCCCAGCGATACGGCTTCGCCCATCGGGGTGAACATGTGCTCGCGCGGCAGGCCTTGCTCGTACAGCGCGTGACCCGTCTCGTGCATGGTCCCGAACATCGCCGCCTGGAAGAAATCCTCCAGGTATCGCGTCGTGATCCTTACGTCGCCGCCGCCGCCGATGGTCGTGCAGAACGGATGGACGGTGACGTCGAGGCGCCCGGACTCGAAGTCGAAATTGAGCGCCTCGGCAAACTTGCGCGAGAGCGCCCGCTGCTGCTGCTCGGGATAGTGGCGGGTCAATATGGACCGGTCCGGTTTGGTGGATGAATCCGTCAGCCTCTTCAGGAACCGAACCGTTTCGTCGCGGAGCCGGGCGAATACGCCCTCGATCTGGGCCGAGGTCGCACCGGGCTCGAACTCGTCGATCAGGGCGTCGTATGGCTCGGCGCTATAGCCGATATGCTCGGCTTTTTGCCGGGTCAGCTCGAGCAGCCTCGAGAGCAGCGGCGAAAAGATGGAGAAGTCCGACTGCGCCCGCGCCTTCGCCCATGCGTCCTTCGCGAGCGTGCTGGTATGGGCCAAGTCCTTCACCAGTTGGGTCGGCAGCTTGGCGGCGCGTTCGTAATTGCGTCGCGTCTCGCGCACGTTGGTCCGCGCGACGTGGTCGTCCTCGTCCGTCTGCGCTTCGTCGAGCAGGCGCTTGACCTGCGGGTCGATCAACTGCGTATGGCGGATTCCCGACAGAAGGGCGATCTGCTCCGCACGCGCCTTCACGCCGTTGGGCGGCATGTACGTCTCCTGGTCCCAATCCAGAAGCGCGAGGGATGTCTGCAAGCGGCCGATGTCTCGGACGCGCTCCATCAAGTCTTCATAGGCCGTGGCCATGGTCTTCCCTGCCTTTCGGATGGCAGCGTAGTCCAGATTCAGCGTGCTGTCACGTGAGTGTTGCGGTGTGCCATGGAGGAGTCGTTGTCAGGCGGGGCGTGTAGTATCGCTGCTTGAATCACTACACAAGGGCATCTCCCGATTTCGTGTGCCGGATCGACGGACATTCGCAACGCATCAAACGGCGAGAGGTCGCGCCGGGCTCAAGTCCGCGGCTCGGAACACAGAAGCGGGAAATGGTGTAGATCACGTGGGAACCTGTGCCCGTTCGAGACGGTGGAAGTGGTTGCACTCTCGGGCAACGGTGCATGACAGGCACATGACGGCGCACGTGTGAGAAGCGGGAACGCGCGAGCGACAAGCACGGGAGCGCGTGGCCACGAGAGCGGCAAACCCGGCGTTGCACAATTGGAGGGGCAAAGGGACGGCGGCTGTTGGACCGTCCCATCGCTGCCCGCGAATCACGCCCCTACGGAAAACGAACACACCGTAGACGTCGCGACGTCGAACCCGCCGGCGGCGTGTTCGTGATCAACGCGGACCCGAGACCGAACACGCGTGGCCGACCTGAACGAACCACGCCAACACGTCGCGATTCGTGGGTGGGCCGCGCCTGTCGGCAGGTCCCGTTCACTGTTCTATTATTCCCCGCGGATAGCGCTCGGTCCACTCGCTTGCGGTCATTCCTTGTACAGGCCACGCCGTCCGATACTACAGCGTGAGACAATTGCTCGGAAGCAGGTGGTAGAGCAGCGAGAATACGCCCCAGACGACGAGCACCAACCCCACCGTCGCCCCCCACGGGCTGCGATCGAAAGCACTTACGGGATAGGTTTCTTGCCAACTGGCCATCGTACACCTCGCATTCGCAACCTACGAAACACATCTTCATAGACACCGCGCGACCGGTTTTCGTTAGTCGCGCCGCCGGATCGGCCCATGCAACGGCAGCACCAACACTCGATCCTTGCCGCTCCACCCTCTACCAACCCATCCGCCGAAAATCGCGCGAATCTGTTACGAAAGAGGAAAACAATCCGATTCCGGTCCGAAGGGGCGCCGACTGTGCGGAATCGGGACGTTGTTTCATGGCGTTCGCTTGATTGGCGGAAGGTGGGACAGGGTCTGTGACACAATCGGCGGCGGCTGTCGTGCCGTCCCGTAGAGACGAAGTGAGCTTAGCCCAGCATGCAGTGCTGGGGTTCGTGAGAGACCGAGAAAACCGAGTCCCGTAGGGACGAATGAGACCTCAATCGTCCCTACGGGACTCGGTTGTGTTCTTGGGGACCTATCCCAGCACTTCGTGCTGGGCTACAG
>JADFHG010000020.1 GCA_022567365.1 Planctomycetota bacterium
GCGCGACTTTTTCAACAGGTTGCTAGTACAGTGTTTCATATGTCCTACGACTATGATTCTCCTCCGAGCCACGGGCTTCAGCCCGCGCCGTGCCACGAAATTGCGTACCCGTTGCGGTATTTGCAACTCCGCGCAGGCTGAAGCCTGCGGCTCAGGTAGTCGCGGAACTTATGAAACACGGTACTAGCGCAAGTAAAGTGTGGCGCAAAACCGTCCAGTGCCCGACCCCCGGCCTCACGGGCACGTCTTGTGCCGAACAGGATTGGGGGCGACGCTCCGAGTGGCGGGCGTAGAGGTTCGCGAGCGTTTCGCCTGCCGAGGTCCGCCAGATCGGACAGGGCAATCTTCTCTCGTTGTCATACGCCTGGCGACTACTGCCTGCGGCGTGCGCCTACATGGGTTCAGCCACACGGCGGGCCACGCCGAAATGCATTCATACTGAAATCTCTCCCGGGCGTATTCCTCAAGATCCGGCCGAAGACAAGCGTGCCGATCGCACTGATACAGAATATGATCAGACGGGGCGGACTCAGTCCGCCAACGCAGTCGTCAACGAGGACATGGAACAATGGGGCTTACCGTCACGTTTGTCAGCGGACCTCGCCAGAGCGGAAAGAGCGCCGTCATCCGCCTGATGATCGACCGCCTCTGGAAGACCGAGCCGCACTACATACGACTCATCGACAGCGAGAGCGGCCGGACCGTGCCGCCGGCCCAGCATCAGCCGTCTCCGGGGAGCGGGGTCGCCAGCGCGAGATGGCTGAAGTATGACCCGGAACAGATCTTCGAGATTTTGCCCGAAGCACTGACGGCCATTCATCGGCGCGACCGGTACGGCGCCGTCGTCATCGAGGCCGACGCAGATCCGGCGCTGCGCTGCGCGTATCCGTACGATTATCGTGTCTTTGTCATGCCGGTGCCTAAGCACGTCAACGAGGTCTTTCGCACACCGGAGGAGGCGGCGGCCGAGCTGAAACGCGTGCTCGACGATACGGCGGCGTTCGCCTCCGAGATTTTCGGGCTCTTCAAGGACAACGGGAGTGTCGATACGGACCCGTCCGAGGAACGCGCCGACCTTACCGCCACTCAAATGCGGGGGTTTCTCTACTCGCCGTTGGGTGATGAACTCGCGACCCGCATACAGCTCCAAGCGCCCTATCACGGACTCGTGGAGAGCGACGTCATCCTCATGAACACGGACCTCGGTTCGCAAGGCCCGGAAGCCGACGAATGCGTGCGGCGCGTCGAACGGCTCATGCAGCGCCTTCGCGGCGGCGCGGACCGGCGCAGTGCGGTCTTCGCATGCGACCCGCGCGATGTCACCGGGGCGCAGGGCAAGAAGTTGCTCAAAGCACTAAAGGCGGTGTGCGTCTCGGGAAAGTAAGTTGCCGGTGCGCGTCGCCAATCAACACCCGGCGGCGACCGTGTCGGCACGCTCGCGGTCGTCTTGTCACAAGACGAAAATCGCGCTTGTGTAGTGATTGAGAATCGGGGAGGCGTATCCTCATCCGAACCGCGCCCGTCAGGCGGCGGTTTGACCATTGAACGCACGGCCCCTCCCTCACGGTCGGGGTTCGGATGAGAGAACATCTCCCCGGGCGCCTCGGTCTCCGGATCGAACCCGCAGGTTTCGTGGTTGACGTAACACTAGAACGCCCGTTTCGATTCGATGAGGATGCAAATCGGTCCGTCGTTGACCGAGTGAACCTCCATCATCGCGCCGAAGCGTCCGAGCTCGACGGGGACGCCCGTCGCGGTCAATCTCTCCGCGAATTGCTCATAGACGGGTCGGGCCGCTTCGGGCGAAGCGGCGGCTGCAAATGATGGTCGGCGCCCTTTCCGCGCATCCGCTTGGAGGGAAAACGCGCTGACGAGCAGAACCGCCCCGCCGGCTTGGACGACGTCGCGGTTCATCTGCCCGGACTCGTCCGCGAAGATCCGAATGCGGCGGACCTTATCGACGAGGTATGTCGTGTCGGTTTCGCTGTCTTCGTGATCCACACCGAGATACACGAGCAATCCGATACGGATCTTCCCGGTGACGTCGCCGTTCACGGTGACGGAGGCCTCGGAAACGCGTTGGATCACGCAGCGCATGACGTATCGGCCGATCAATCAGTGGATTGACCGTTCCCGTCCGACCCACCTTCATAATAAGCCAACATCCGGCGGGCGCGCTGGGCGACCAAGCTGCGCAGCGCTTCGGGTTCGATGACTTGAGCCTGGTCGCCGTACCCGAGGATCCACCAGGAAATCTCCTCGATACCGTCGACGTCGACCTCGAAAACGAGATTACCTTCGGTGTCGAACACGGTGCGCTGGGTCTTGTGCCAGATGACTTCGTCGACGTTCGCGGCAACCCTCTCGAGGAAACGAACCTTGACGTGACACCGCGGAGTGCCGCGGATCATCGACCACGCGTTGCCGAAGTAGCTGTCCAGTCGAAACTGCCGATCGACGGAGGCGCGCTCGGGATGCACGGCGAGTTCGGTGAACCGTTCAAGCTTGAAGGTGCGCGTTTCCCCCACTTCTTGCCACCACGCGATCAGATACCAGCCGCGATTGCAGAAGAGGAGGCGGCGCGGGTGCAGCGTTACGTCGACCTGTTCTTTGTCAAAATAGGAATCGTATTTGCCCTTGAGCTGCTGCGCGTCGCGCAGCGCAAGCTGGGCGGTTTCGATCGCGCCCATGACCGTCCGCGGATCCGAGGCTACCGACGGCTTGAACGCGACGTTGTCGAGCACGTGGCCGCAGTAGTCAAGCACGGACTGCGGCAGCAGGCTCTCTATTTTGAGCGCTGCGGACGTCGCCGCAGCGTTGTCCGGGGCGATGTTTCGCGAAACGAGAGACGTGATGGCCAACATGAGGGCGAACGCCTCGGTATGCGTGAGCTGGACCGGCGGGAGCGATTGCGTCCGCTCGGCCTTGTATCGCAGGGATGCTCGATCGAACTCGTACGATACGCCCGATTCCTTGAGAAGCTTGAGATCACGAAAGAGGGTGCGCCGAGCGACGCCGACGATCGCGGACAGCTCGTCGGCGTCGTATGAGCGCCCCGATTGCAGCGTTTGCATCAACTTGAGCAATCGCTTGACACGGTTTGTTTGCAAGCCGATGACCCTCCGCCGCCGTCCGCCCGTTGTCGGTCCTATCCATCGCAGGGCACAGGCGGCAAGTCCGGTCGCCGCCCGACTGCACACCAATCGGGTCGGGCTGATTCCCCGGGCGCGTCGCGTCTTCGCCCGCCCACCGACCGGGACGCCGACCCGCTTGCAGCGCATGTTTGGCCGCAAACCGCCGCCCCCTTACGCTGATACTCCGGTCGAAGACCGCAATCAGCTCGGGTTCGCCGCCTGCGCTCCAAGCGACGGCAAACGCGGCGCATATTTGTCGTTCTTGTACGCCGACAGCACCGTCTGCTTCGCATCGACGCAGGAGCGAAGAAACGACACCGCTTGCGGGAGCGCGACCATCGGGTCCGCGAGCGAGTCGAACCACATCCGGGGCCACTCGAACATCAGGTATCCGTCATACGCCATGCCCTTGAGCAATTCGACCTGCCTGGCCACCTCCGCGCCTCCTTCCCCGAGCGGGACGTAGTCGAGCAGGACGCCCAGCTCATCGAAAATCGCGTCGCAGACGTGGACCATTCCGATCCTGCCTCCCATCCGCGGAAGCGAATTGGTGGCGCGCTCGAGGTTGATCAGGGCGTTGCACTGGTTCCAGCAGGTTCTGACGGCGGGATGATTGACGGCGTCGATGACGAACCACATGTCCTGACTCGTTCCCAGGTCGCTCCCGTTTTCGACGAGCAACGTGACGCCGGCCCGAGCCGCTATCGGCGCGCACGAAGACAACGCTGACGCGATCCGCGCGAGCGCGCGTCGCTGGTTGTCCCATCGTTGCACCTCGCCGATGTACAGACGGACAAAAGGACAACCAAGCCGCCCCGCCAGGTCTACATAATCCGTAAGACGTTCTTTCTGCGCGGCGACGATCTTCGCATCCGTGGAATCCAAAGTCACCGCGCTACCGAGGCATACGAGGTCGATGCCGTTCTTGGCAAATAGGGATCGCACCGCATCGGCGTCGCGGGCCAATTCCGGGGCCGACGGAAGATCGCATTCCCCAGCGACCGCGCGAAGCTCGACACCGCCGAAACCCATTTCGCGGGCATTGGTCACGATGCTGTTCAAGTCCCAGGCGGGACAAGCCACCGAATTGAATCCGATTTTCATGTCTTGTTTCCCAAACGCCTACCGGCCCGTTGAAAAAGTGTGGCACGGGCTAATAGCCCGTCTTATCTCCGGCTAATAGCCGGTGCCACCTGTTTTCATCGGTCGAAAACCGGGGCCACACATACAGATCAGTTTTTTCAACGGGCTGCAGCCGACGGCTTGCCGACGATTCCCAACGCAACGATTGTACCACCGGTCGAGCCTACTTCCATATCGAACGGTCGACTCATCGACTCGGCGTGTTCACCCAACCCAGCCACCGAACTGGCTACGGCGTGATCGTCCGGGGCTTGTTCAGCGCGACCCGGCACGCCGCCAACTGGCCGATATGCCAAAACTGGTGCGCACCCTGCACCGCCCAGTACACCCCAACCGTCGCGAAGAGCGCTGGCGCGCCCTCCGGCGCGGGGTCGTCCCATCGCGCCTCGTCGAATGCCTTGATCGCTTCGACGGTGCGCGAGCGTGCCGAGCGGAACATCTCGTCCAAGTCCGTGCGGCTGGGGTACGTCTCGGCACCGGGAACGCACTTGCTGCCCGGGGCGAACAACCCGGCCGTCGCCTCCGGAAACCGCGGCGCGGACCCGGTAAGCCTTGCCACGGCTTGATCCTCGATGGTTGCGATGTGTCCAAGCACCCACGCGGTGTGGTTCGTCCCTTCCATCGGCGCGACGAAATATTCCTCGTCCGTCAGGTCCGCCGTGAATTGCTCGATGAGCATGCTCCCCACGCGGAACTGGTCGATCAGAACGTCCTTCACACCAGCCATCTCGGGCTCCCCGCGTCAATAACAACAAACAGCACCCCGCCCGGTTCCGAACGACTCGGCCTGTCGGCGGACCGTGCATTCTGACAACCTGTATCCGATCCTGCAAGCGCGGGCATTTCTCACCCCGACCCGTTCGACGCCGAGCGACACTTGGCGGTCCATTGAAACAATAGCCCCGCCCCGTGGATTCACTCGCCGCGCCCTACTATTGTCGTGATTCAAACAGATAGCCTCTTAACGGAACCTAGTACCGTGTTTCATAAGTTCCGCGACTACCTGAGCCGCAGGCTTCAGCCTGCGCGGAGTTGCAAATACCGCAACGGGTACGCAATTTCGTGGCACCGCGCGGGCTGAAGCCCGCGGCTCGGAAGAGAATCATAGTCGTAGGACATATGAAACACTGTACTAGGCCTGGTTCACCCTTTACCCTGAGTTCCGCCATCTACCGGCGATGGACAGCCCCGCTGGTCAAATCGCGCCCTTCCACGATCCCTCATTCCTCGTCGCACGCTTGGCGTTCCGCCACGAATCGGTTTCCGATGCGCAGATAGTCCGCCAGCGCGATCGTCGCGAGCCCGCTCGCCACCCACCAAAGCACGGGCACGAATCGCTGCAATCCCCGCGGCAGGTCCGGTGCCAGAAGCACGACCGCCACGGTGACCAATTGTACCAACGTACACGCCTTTCCCCAAGTCCGGGGGTGGATGAAGAACTCGCCCGTCGCCGCGTAGACCAAGCCGAACCCGATGACGATCAGCAGGTCCTTGCCGATCGCGATGACGGCGACCCAACTCGGCAACACGAAGCCGGGCACACCCATCGGCTCGATCGCGAGGATAATCACCGCCGACGTGATGAGCAGCTTGTCCGCGACCGGATCGAGCAATCGACCGAGCGCCGTTTCCTCGCCCAAACGCCGAGCGAGAAAACCGTCGAGCGCATCGCTGAGCCCCATGACGCAGAAGATGCCCAGCGCCAAGTGCCGGAAACCGGACCACGCCCCGTTCAGATTCAGCAGGCAGATCACCAACGGCACCACGAGAATGATGCGGGCGACGGTGATACGATTGGGCCAATTGAGCCGGGTCATGATAGGGCGTCCCGGGTCGCTCCGGTTGTCAAACGGCGATTCCTACGGGGCTCCGACGGAAACGGCCCGCGCCGCAGTCGCGGTTCCGACAGCCGTTGCGCTTGCGGTGGGGAAAGCATGGCGATCCGCGAAGCGCACCACCTGCTCGTACGACGTCGGCGCTTCGAGCACATGCGACGTGCCGTCCGTGTGCACAATGACCAGCGCCGGCAGTTGACTGATTCCCAAATCCCTGACCAACGCGCGGCCTGAAGGGAAGAGCGTGCTGAGTCGGCAGTGGATCATTTCCGCGACGCGACCGTAGACCTCACGCCGCTCGAGCAAATCGCGCAGCGATCTCCATGGCCGGGTCAGTGCCTTCGTGACGACGACGAACACCGGTCGGCCTTCTTGCCTGGCGCTTTGAACGGCCGTCTCATAGTCTTTGCGCCAGTCGTAGTTCACCGCGCGGGGAATATGCGGATTGGCGGTCGGTTTCATGCCGTTCGTGCCCGCCGAATCGAGAAACTCGACCACTTCGGCCGCCGATGACGGCGCGCCCATCGCGTGATACGTGCCGTCTCGATGGACGACGATCAACGCCGGCGCGCGGTCCACACCGTACTGAGCGACGTATCGTCGGTCGGGCTCATGGCTGGAATAGAGACGGCAGCGAACGTACACCTTGGTGCGGCGGCGGAGGACGTCCGCATTCAGCATTTCGTCCACGCCCCGATTGCCCTCGGCCTTGCCCGTTCGGTAGCAAATGAGAAGCTCCCGATCGGTCTCGCGCACCCTGGCCTCGGCAGCGCCGTAGCTTTCGCTCCACCCGCCGGGGCGAAGCGTCTGCCACGAACCACAACCCGTGCTGACAAAGGCCAAGACGCTGCCGGCGATCAATAGTGCAATGCCGCGTCTCGTCCGTCGCGACGTCTTGGCAATGCGGAGATTGATTCGATTTACCGCGTGCAAGAACCTTACCTCTCACTCTCGACATGCTTACGAGTAATCCAGCCGCCCATGGCCGGCGTGCCGGAAACAAGCATGTAGCCCAGCCGCCCTCGGCTGGGGGGGCTCAACACACTCGAGGGCGAGTGTGCTACATCAACACACTACATCGCGCCACCGAGTGTGCCACATCGCGCGATAGTGTAGCCTCGGGTCGGGGCGTGGGCAAGAGGGCACGAACGGGCTATGATACCGCCTGAAAACGGAAAGCGGGTGGGTCTTGGCAGCACATGATGCCATGCGGCAACCCGACCGGCGCCATGATCCGCGGGCTCTGTCGGGTCAGCCTCGGCAATTCTGCCCATGACTTGGCCGATGTTTGAGATCTTGGAAGGCGGCGGCGTGTCTGACGTGGGAATGTCGTGTCTGACGTAGGAACAACGAAATGAAATCAGTATCACGGGTCGCGAAGTTCAGGTCGTTGGCCGTCTCATTGGCCGTCACATCGTCCGTCGCGCTGCTTGCCGAAGGTGGGCAGGGCGATGAGCCGGGCGGCGACGGGTTCAAACACACCAACCAACTGGTCGGTTCGACAAGCCCGTACCTCCTCCAGCACGTCCACAACCCCGTCAACTGGTATCCCTGGGGCGACGCCGCTTTCGAGAAGGCAAAGAAAGAGGACAAGCCCATCTTCCTGAGCATCGGATACGCCGCCTGCCATTGGTGCCACGTCATGGAACGCGAGAGCTTCGAGAACGAGACCATCGCGGCCATGCTCAACGAGCACTTCGTTTCGATCAAGGTCGATCGCGAAGAGCGCCCCGACGTCGACGAGGTCTACATGGCGGCGACTGTGGCCATGACGGGGCGCGGCGGCTGGCCGATGACGATCTTCATGACCCCGGACCGCGAGCCGTTCGAGTGCGGCACGTATTTCCCGCCCGAGAGTCGCGGCCGCCGGCGCGGGCTTCGCGGTCTCGGCGAGGAGATCGCGCGCAAGTGGCGCGACGATCGACAGTCGCTACTCGACAACGCCGGATCCCTCGTCCAAAAGGTACGAAACCGAAAGCGGACACCGCGCGGTTTGGCAATCATCGATCGCGCGACCATCTCCTCGCACGTCGAGCGCGCCGCCGGCGGATTCGACCCGATGCTTGGCGGCCGGACAAGCAGCAGGAACAAGTTCCCGCCGACGATGTCCATGGAACTGATGCTCCGCGAGTATGCCACCCAGCGCGAGGTCTCCAAGCCCTATCTCGTCGAACTCGTGGAAACGACGTTGTCGAAGATGGCCGACGGCGGGATATACGACCAGATCGGCGGTGGCATCTGCCGGTACAGTACCGATCCGAGGTGGTTCGCGCCGCACTTCGAGAAGATGCTCTACGATCAGGGAACCGTGAGCGGGCTCTACCTGAGCGCGTATCAGCTCACCAAAGACGAGAAGTATGCACGCGTCGCCCGTGGGATTCTCGACTATTGCATCGCCGATCTGCAGGATGCAAACGGCGGCTTCTATTCTTCGCGCGACGCGGACAGCGAGGGCGAGGAGGGGACGTTTTACGTTTGGACCGCGAGCGAGATCGACGAACTGCTCGGCGAGGAAGATGGTCCGCTCTTCAAAGACTACTACAACGTGCGGACGAGCGGCAATTGGCATCGCGGCAAGAACATCCTGCACGTCTCGACCACGCCGGCGGCGTTCGCCGCTAAGCACGGCATGGCCGTTGACAAATGGGAGAAGCGTCTGGCATCGATGAAACAGACCGTCTTCCATGCCCGCGCGAAGCGCGAACCGCCCGGGCTGGACGACAAGATCCTCGCTGAATGGAACGGTTTGATCATCACCAGCCTCGCCCGCGCATATCGCATCCTCGATGAGCCGCGATACCGCGTCGCCGCCGAGCGCGCGGCTTCGTTCATCCTCGACGAAATGGTCAAGGATGGCCGGCTTTACCGCGCGCACCGCCGGGGTACGACGCACATTCCCGGGTACGCGACCGACTACACCAACGTCATCGAAGCGCTGATCACGCTCTACGAGACGACGTTCGATCGAAAGTGGCTCAGCGCGGCCGACGAACTCAATGCAACCCTGGTCAAGTTTTTTCGCGATCGCCAAAACGGTGGTTTCTTCTACACCGCACAAGACGCGGAAGCCCTCCTTGTCCGAAGCAAGAACGCGCGGGACGGTGTCGTGCCATCGGCAAGCTCGACGGCGGCGCTGAACTTGATGCGCCTCGCGATTCTGCTCGGCCGACCGGATCTGCGGGAACTCGCCGAAGAAACGTTGCGGAGTATGGAATCGGGTTTGAAACGGGGCGGTTTGCACCGAATGCAATGGGCGGCGATCTTCTACCATGACCATCCGAAGGAAGTGGCGATCATCGGGAACCCCGACGATCCCGCGACGCAAGCGCTCATTGCCGAGGTCTACCGCGACTACCTACCGAACAAGGTCGTCGCATCGTGTACGCCGGCGGAAACGGCGAAAGGCGCGGCGCTCCCGCTCCTGAAGCGCAAGACCCTCGTCAAAGGCAAACCCGGGGCATACGTTTGTAGGGATTATGTCTGCGGCAGACCGGTGAACACGCCTAACGACCTGCGCCGCCAGTTGGACGCCGACGCACCGGCGCCGTAGCGCTTGGGCGCCGGCGTACCGGCGCTGTTTACGAAGTCCCACGACAATCATTCTCCCCCGAGCCGCGGGCTTCAGCCCGCGCGATGTCACGGACTTGGTGCGACGTTCGTCTTGGCACGGACACCCGCGCGATGTCACGGACTTGGCGCGACGTTCCTTTTGGTACAAACGTCCGCGCAGTCAACAACCCGGGCGTTTCGATGCCTCGCACACGGATGGGTACCCCACCTTCTCCGAAGGTCGGGGAATCGATGGTGCGACGGGCGCAACCGCCGGCGCGTGGATCATCGTTTCCCCCACCTCGAAACGAGCCGGGCCACCCGGCCACATCTCGTCCAAACCCCGGACATCATGGGAATGCCTGAATCAATCCCCAACCGACAACCGCGGGTCCGCCAAGACTCACGATAACGACAACGGCCCAGAGCGCGATTCGACTCCCGAAGACAACCCGCGATCGGTCTTGCCGCGCCAAAACGCCGTAACCAATAAGGCATACCAAAACCCACCATATCTCCGCTGTCCCTAGCAGGACGGCAATCGTGAACACACACCGGTTGTTGGGTGCCAATAGCTCACAAAACCCGTAACCCATCAGGGCAGCGAACCACGCCCAGACCGCCATCCCGAGCGGTACGGCCATTAACCCCCAAGCCGTTTCGGCGGCCCTTGGCAGACTCCGCTGATTTCGTTTTCTCGTTCGATACAGAACTCGGGCAAGAACCAGCTTCTTCGTAGGCCAGTATCCAAAAACGACGACCAAGAGAGGGCAACATCCCCAGAAAACGAACATGAGTTCGATGCTATCGGGCACGCTAACGCCAATGCCGGTACGCCGTCGTTCGACAACCTCTATCCATGATACGGGCTTCGTGAAAAAGAAACCTCCACGAAAGAGGTGGAGGTTGAAGTCAAACAGGCGGTCGGTCTCGCTCTCGGAGACCTCGCGGACCGGGCGCCGTTGCGGGTCTGAACGCACGTAGTGCCAAGTCTTGACGTCGTAATCGACCGTCACGAAACAGCCCAAGCCCACGGTAACGACTGCAAAAATGGCAGGTAGCCATAGCCAACAGGCTGCGCGACGACGAGCCAGCTTTGCCGACCCTTCGTCCGACAGCACATACAACAGGCCAAACGGCAAAGTATGCGGCCGGATCAGCCATATCGATTTCGCCGAGCCTCGTGCAAACCACGCCCGAGCTTCAGCGGCGTGCGTCTCCGGGTCCACAAGCCGCCCGCACTCCGGGCATGGCCGTGGGAGTTCCAGCCCGCTCAAGTCGTATCCACAGTTGAAACAGAAAGGGTTGTCTGGGGAATCTGCGTTCACCGTGGGATCTCGAAACGTCGGGCCAATTGAGCCAACACATGCCAGGCTAGATCATGTTCGGTCATTGTTTACCGAGACGCGGACTTTGGCCCGCTACGAACCCGATTCGCCCGCACTCGATTGGTCAATGATCCGATTGGTCTTCGTCGATGGTATAGAGAAACCACCTTTTCTTAGGGTTGCCGGTGCGGGGCGTTTGGCGGGTGAAGTAGATTGTCCAGATGGCACCGTCGCTCATGCGGAGTTTGAAGTAGTGTCGGCGCAGATAGACTTCGCCCGCGCCGCCGCCTTCGGGCGATGAGTGCTTCCACTTTTCGAGCAGTTGGAGAATCGCGTAGGTCCGACCCCGCCAGGCAAACGCTTTGGGCAGACCCGGTTCGCCGCGTGCCATGGCCGACGCGTCGGATGTGCCGGCAAACGGCGTGATCGGCTCGCTGATCAGTTCCGGGTTCGCCACCGCTTCGACCTCTCCTCCGGACGAAAGTCCCAACTCCCTCTGCGCCGTTCATGCCTGGGGAAGTGCATGGGCCGCGCCGGTCATTACCGGGAAATCGCGTAGAGCGCGCCGCGCGGTGCAAGGTCCGACGAAGACCGCGCGAGCCTGCGGCGAACCCATCGGTCGATCCTGCGGCGGATCAGCCATCGTTGGATCAATCCGGCGCGGGCGAGACGTTGGGCGCATCGCGCGGCGTAACGGTGCTTAAGGCGTTCCGCTTCGTCGCGGATGATCCGATTCGCACCGCCGGCCACGATGCCGGGTTGCGGGGTTGTCTTGTCGTCGTTCAATTCACGCTGCGATCTAATCGAACACGCCTCGATCGTCAACTTGGATCCGGTCCAAACTGCCGCAATGGCAACGGAGAATCACCGTTCACCACGACCGGCGATTCCGAATAGGGCATTTCCCGCCCGTCCGGCTTTCCAGACAGGGGCTCGGCCCCGGCAAGCCGCCGGCAAGCCGGTTGGCCGGTTGTACCCGGGGGTCGGCGTCCCGGTCGCGTAGGCAGCCCAATCTGTCATGCAGCCGAGGCGTGGGTCGCCTTGCGGCTCGAGCGGGCAACGAATACGCTAGCCGGCGGACCCCCGGTACAACCGGCTTGCCGGGGCGGCTGGACCGAGCCGGAGGCATTGGTCTGGGCCAACGCTCGCGCGGTCCGGGAATCGCGGCCCGGTCAGCAGCCCGCTGGAAGAATCCAATCTCGGCTGTGGTACCGGCACCCGCAAGCGGGCCGGCCCGTTGCCGATGAAAACACGGGCAGGAAGCCCGTGCCGGAAGTGTGTCGACAGGTTCCCAGGGCTCGATTGTCTGCGGTGCCTCCGTCGGCTCCAGGTCCGCGGCCGCGATGGGTCGATGCGGGCCGAACGCCTCTGGCTCGCACGGTCCGGATCGTTCGATTGCGGACGACCCGGTGATCGACATCCGATAATGTGAATGGAGGATCCATGCACACGACCGTCCACGACACCCTCGCATGCGGCATCGAGTACGGCGTCGCGCCCATGCCCGAACGGCACCTCGTTGCTTTTCAGATTCGCATGTTGGCGGGTGCGTGCAGCGATCCGGAGCCCAAGCTCGGGCTCGCGCACATTGTCGAGCAGACGATCGACATGGGCACGGCGAAGCGCGATGCCCGCGCGCTATCCGACGCTTTCGACGCAATCGGTGCGGTCCATCGGGCCGCCGTGGGCCGTGAAACGACGACGTTTTCGTGCGCCGTGTTGCCCGAACACTTCGAAACGGCGATGGCACTGCATGCCGAGATGCTGCGCACGCCGACCTTCCCCGAGGATCGGGTCGTCGTCGCCATTGATCTTGCCAAGCAGGATCTGGTCGCCCTCGAGGACGACGCACCCGCGCTCGCGGACAAACGATTGAGTCGCCTGGTATTCGGACCGATTCTCGGACGACATCCCCTCGGCGAGCAATCGACCCTGGAAACGCTGACACGCGAGGACGTTGTCGAGCACTGGCGGTCCTACTTTCACGCAGGGCGTATGATTGTGACGATCGCCGGCCCCATCGATGACGCCCGCGCCGCCCACATACTCGCAGAGCATTTTGACGGTTTTGGGCAAGCCGCGCCGGCGGGTCGAACGCCGTTCAAGGTCGAGTTCAAGGCCAGCACAACGCATCACGACAAGCCGCTCGAGCAGGAGCAGATCGGAATCGCGTGGCCGGGTGTGTGTGCGACGCATGACGATTTCCCGATCCAGCAGGTGGTCCTGGGCATTCTCTCGGGTGGCATGAGCGGTCGGCTCTTCACTGAGATTCGTGAGAAGCAGGGGCTGGTCTATTGGGTCGCCGCGTGGCAGGATACCCCCCGCGGGGCGGGGATGATTTTCGTCGGCGCTTCGACCAAGCCCGATCGTTGCGACAAGACGTGTGCCACCCTTCTCCACGAGGTCGACCGGCTGGCGGACGACGTCACGAGCGACGAACTCGAACGCGCGATCGTCGGAATCGTCGCCGCCGACGAGACACGGGGCGACTCGACACGCGCCCGTTGCGCCGAACTCGCCGGCGATATCTTCCACTTCGGCAAGCCGATCCCGACCGACGAGAAGATTGCCAAGATCGAAGCCGTCACGATTGAGGATGTCAAGCGGTATTTGACCGATTATCCGCGTGATCAACTCTGCGTGTTGACCCTGGGTCCGCGACCGTTATCAACCGCAACCGCGGCGTGCTGATTTGTTTACAAGAGGTGTGCGAGCCCCGTCCGGCGACCGGTGGTCGAAGAGGTCAATCCCAAGGGTGTTGCGCCGGCGAATTGTCGTGTTGCGCACGGGCGATCGGCCTGTGCCACGCATTCTTGAACAGGCTGCTGACGGCCTGTTGAAAAAAAGTAGCGGCTGCCCCCCGCGGCGGCCTTGGAATACCCGAGAACGTGGGTCAACGACACCGCCGTAGGGTTTTTCAACGGGCTGCCGAACGTACCGGGCGCTCGCGATGAACGGAGAGCGTGATTGAAGTGAAGGATCCCTTCCTACAACATACATTGTCGAACGGGCTGCGCGTCGTCGTGGAGACGATGCCTCACGTGCGGAGTGCGGCCGCCGGGTTTCAAGTGTTGACCGGCGCGCGCGACGAGGTGGCCGAAATGGCCGGCGTCTCGCACTTTCTCGAACACATGATGTTCAAGGGGACCGAGAAGCGCGGCTGGCAGGACATCACGATCGACTTCGATCGGATGGGGAGCACGTACAACGCCTACACCAGCGAAGACCATACCGTCTACTACGGTTGGGTTCGTGCGGCGGACATCGATCGTCAACTCGAGTTGCTCGCCGACATGCTGCGCTCGGTGCTTCCCGCGGAGGAGTTCGACACGGAAAGAAAGGTGATCCTCGAAGAGATCGCCATGTCGAAGGACAGCCACGAACACCTGGCGTACGACTTCATTCAGGCGAGGGTTTTCGCGGGCCATCCGCTCGCTTGGCCCGTCCTCGGCTATGAGCAAACCGTTGCGGAACTGACGCGCGATCAGATGTGGGCCTACTTCAAGCGTCGCTACGCCCCGGGCAACC
>JADFHG010000489.1 GCA_022567365.1 Planctomycetota bacterium
CGTTCGGCGCCGGCATTGGATATCGCTCGAGTAAGACGCCGCCATTGTCGTCGCCACCGCCGCGACCGAGTCATCGCGCGAAAACCCGGACACGATACACGATAGAGCGTGATCTGTTCTTGGGTAGCGGGCGAAAGCTCAGAATCGCCTTGGATTCCAATGTTCGCCACGGAGGACGGACGCTACGCAAAAACGAACTCCGCTCTACGGGCCGCGCGCTTGGGGACCGTATTGAACGGTGTTGCGCATCGCGGCAGGCCTGTTCGTCGCGACGGCGGAGCGTGCTAATCTTTGGCGGCGCGACGCAGGTACCGCGCCATCGACTTGATAAACCGATCCATGGTGGGCTGGTAGCTCAGACGATCCACGACGACCGCACGCATTTCTTCCGCCAACTCCGCGCGGGCGGGGTCATCCGAAATAAACCGGTCCACCGTTTGTACGAACTCCTCTTCGGTATCGAACACGATTTCTCGAAATCGGGGAAAGAGCTCGTCGGGAAAACGCAGTTCCGCGAGCAACCGAACGCCCTGGACCAGATCGTTGATCGTCCGCGCACCCGGTCCTACGACCTCTTTCATATAGGTCGCCAGAAGAGCTCGCACGCCCTCGTCGTTGTGGTCGAGGAGCTGCGCTTCGTTTGCGATGCCGAGTTCCGCCATGCGATCGTGCAGCCTGCGAATCGTGCGCCCCATGAGGTCGGCCGGGACGAAGCGAGAGAGGAAAAACCCACCGCTCGCGAGACCGTCGAGCGCACGCTGGTGAATGAAACCGGCCGGCATCAATTGCAGGTTGATCCGACATGCACGGTGAATGCAAAGAAGTTCCCGCCCGTTTTGTGCGGGCCCAGCGGCGAATTCGGACAACGTCGGATGATGCTGCCAACCGTTTCCGTAGATGCGCAGTGTCCTTTCGCGGCGGCGCGCCCAACGTGCCACCCATTCGAGGGCCTCATGTCGGAACATCCTGTCTCCAAGGCGCCAGAGATACCAACCGAGCAAGTGGTCCCGAACGGCCTGATCCGCTACGTCAACCCCGGTCGCGCGGCACGCCTCGTCAAACAACGCCAGGCAACCCGAACCCGTCGGCACACGACACCTCGCGAGCATCTCGGGCATCCGTTCGTACATCGCGTCGAGGAGCCGCCTCATTCCCGCGTCGCCTGACCGACCACGCTCCTCGGCATGAAATGCCTCCGGCGTTTGCGAGGCGTGACTCACATAGGAAACGTCGCACGTGTATCGCTCGATTTCCTCGTCCGACAACGGCGCGCCGCTGAATTGCTCGGGACAGGTCGGCACGTGCGCGTGCAGGTATTGATCCGGGTCGAAACCCATCGCCACGAACCGCGACTTCGAGCAACCGACGATGAAATCGTGCTTCGCGATTCGGCGGAGGTTCTCATGCGTAAAGACGTGCGGCAGTTGATCCTGATCCCAAGTGAGAATCGGCAGGTTCGTCGGAACGATGTTCGCGAATTCGGGACGGAGGTGGTCGATCATCAGAAAGACGTCCGGGTCCAGCTCGCGGATCGCGTTGTGAAACGTCAGCGGACCCGTGCACCCGTACGCCGTCCGCTCGGTCAGGACCACGATGCGGTGCCCGAGCGCTTCGAGCGCCTGACGGGCGTCCCGCATCGAATATTTCAGAAACGTGGTGTGCATGCTCACCGCGGACAGGATTCGAAGCGGCTCGCCGCCCCCGAAAATCGCTTCGTCGAACCGCTTGGCCCAATAGGACGCATCTCGTTCGGCATATCGGGATTGAACGTCTGCCCATGAGCGCTCGATCGCCTTCTGCCGGGCGGCCGCAAACTCGTTGACGACGTCCAGAGCGAGCCGCGCTTGCGACGGTCGAGGTCGACTCATCCCGAGAACCCGCGCGGGTATCGGCAGATCCAGGTCTTCGTCCCATGCTTGCTCGAGGCGATCCTGCCAATCGTCCCCGGTGAAAATCAACACACGCGGGTCCGTGAGCATGGTCTGCCAATCACGCAGGTTGAGTACCAGCGCCGCGAGCGATTCGTCCGGTTCGACGACGAAAAGGGCGCAACTGAAATCGAGAAACGTGTCTTTTGTGGCTTGGAACACGCGCTCGAAAAAATGGCCGAGACCCAGCCCGTCGAACAACACGGGCAAAGGCATGCCGGTTTCGAGGTCCGGCGGAATCGGCGTCGCGCGGGCCACGGCGCGATGATCACCCACCATGGGAAACCAATCCCAAAGACCTTCGCCGTTTCGGATCCGAACCTGCTCGTGCCCGTTGGCGTCGCGAAAGAGCTGCAAGGATCCGCGCCCGGTCCGCCACGCCTCGCGGATCGAGCCAACGTCGAACCCCCGGGCGGCGAGGGCACTGAGGTTCGCTTCGAAGCGACCGGAACACTCCCCCCAGTCCACGACGCCGCCGGCCAGATCCTGCAACGACACCCGCACCGAGCGCAGCTCCGGCGAGAGCGTGGTATCGGACTCGTCCACGTCGAGCAGATCGCGCGCCGGACCCACCAGTTTTAGCTTGAGGTACTCGCGGACCGCGTAGACCCGAACTTCATCGTCCGCAGCGCAGCGGCGAAGATAGGGCTCGGCCAGCGTCAGGAACCTGTACGCACTCCCCGCTTCGAGCAGGGAGAGCATCTCCTTCCGGTGATCGTCAATCGTGAGCGTGGCCAAGGCGGCATGCCTCCCTTGGTAGCCAAAGCGGCATGCACGAACCCAGCGTCCGAGGCGAACCGCCAGTCGGCAATATCGGCGGACCGGGCCGCCCGCCTTGCCCCGAAGTGCGCCCGTTGCCACTACGAAGCCGCCGCACGGATCGTGATCAGCGTCAAACATGGCCACACAAGCGTGGTGCCACCCGCCGCGAATCCGCGCGAGCGCCACAGCGGGCTCGCTATGGTTGATTAGGTTTGTTTCAGGCGCATCGACTCCCCTCGCTACGGGCGGATCGGTCGGTACGGCGCTTCCTTCCGCCTGCGCCTTCGACAACACAGCGCACCCGAAGCCAGCGCCAGAAGAACGAGAGACCCGGGCTCGGGGACGGGAACGAAAAGGTAAGACTGGATGAATCCAGAGTTGCTGAAGCTGTCGTTCTTGCTAAACGCGATCGGCACGTCCGAGA
>JADFHG010000490.1 GCA_022567365.1 Planctomycetota bacterium
TTCGACGGACCCCACAGACCCCACTCGCGTGTACGTGTCTAGCGGTTTTGCCGCAAACGCACGGTAGCGTCCGCCCCCCGCGGCGGACGTGGGCATGCGAAGCACTGCCGAACTTCTACGGCCGCCGCAGGGGGCGGCCGCTACGCGCTAAACACGTACACTCGCGTTACGAGTGACATGAAGATACGAAGATACGAAGGTACGAGGGTGCGAGGGTGCAATCGGCAAGCGCACCCCGGGCCATGTCTCGGCGCGCCGAATGCGCTGCAGAGTCATCGCGCTCCGCGGGACGGTCGGAGCGGTGCTTGCGAACCAATCCGTTAGAGCATTGCCCGATTTCGTGTGCCGGATCAACCGACATTCGCAACGCATCAAACGGCGAGCGATCGCGCGGGGCCTGGCAAAGCCACCTTGCCGGCAGCCCGCGACTCGGACCACGGGAGCGGAAAATGCTCTAGAATCGACGAAGCACGCCGATGACCACGCCCTGAATCTCGACGTTTCGCGTGTAGATCGGCTTGTAGTCTCGGTTGGCCGGCTGGAGCCGCACGCGGTTGCCTTCCTTGTAGAAGCGTTTCAGCGTGGCTTGGTTGCCATCGACCAGTGCGACGACGGTGTCCCCGTTTCGCGCATTGGAGCGCTCCTCGTAGACGACCAGGTCGCCGTCGCAGATGTGGTCTTCGATCATACTGTCCCCGTCGACCTGCAAAACACGAACGGGATGGCGCGCGGCGAACACTTCCTCGAGATCAATCGACTCGACGTGTTCGATGGCCTCGATCGGCAGGCCCGCCGCGATGCGCCCGACCAGAGGGAGCAGCGTGGGACGTTCATCCGGGAACCGGGCGCGCCGAGTCAACTCCAAAGAGCGTGCCTTGTTCGACCGGCGGGTGAGCATGCCGTCTTCGACAAGTTTCTCGATGTGCTCGAACACGGTGATCTTGCTTATGCCGAGTTCGTCCGCAATCTCCTGCAAGGTCGGGGAATAGCCATTCACTCGCCGACCGTTGCGAATCAATGTCAGGATCTCGAGTTTTCGCGGGGTCAAGCACTGTGCCCCGCTTTGTTTCGCCCTCTTGGCCATTGCTTTCCTCCATGTATGCGTACACACCAGCGGCGTCCGTGACCACCGGAGGCAGCACGCCGCGTTCGAGAAGACCGCGCAAGCGAGCCGCCCGCTCCCCGACGGAGACGCGCGACCCGAACAGACGCCGGATCGTGCTCCACCACGCCGCCACAGCCGACGAAACGCCCGAACCCGGCAGCCGATCGGGGACAAGTGGTACCGCGAGAATCCGGGTTTGCCTTAGCCCCCCCTTGCACACAACCTCGCCGACCCATGCAGTGCGGTGGACCCCACCGGGACCGAACACGCATAGTGGCGGGGCGCTTTCGCGCGATGCGTCGCGATCATTCCGTGTACCCGGGCACATCCTTGTGCTCCATCTTTGCACCGGCGTCCGTCGCCTGGTGTTCGAAAGCTGTTCGGTTCAAGTATATCCTAACATTCGCCGAACGTCAAGTGATTTCCTGGAAGATTGTCGATCCCCGAGACGGCCCCTATGTTGGGGAGCAACGGGCACGAGCACCAATATGTGGGCCTATCGGATCGTCGCGGCAGTGGACGGCAGGCAATTCGTGCGCGTACGGACCGGCGACAGTCCGGCTGAATCGCGCGGTAGATGTGCAAACCGGATCCGCCGAGGCTCAGCACGCAGTCGTCGGGCTTAGCCGCGCACCGGCCTCACCGGGTTCGAAGAAGAGTGTCGAGGTCGGTCGAATTGTCAGACGAATCGCGTCGCCGACGTTCACCCGCGCCTCGGCCGGGATCCGACCGCGGATGGACGGCCCATCGGGCAGGCGCGCGGATACGTCCTTGTGCAACCCCACGGGCTCGACGAATTCCACCCGAGCGGGAATCTCCACGCAACCATCCACCGGGCCGTCGGCCTCGGATCCGCACGCATGGCAGAACGGGCCTTGCAGCCCGGTACCGCACCGATCGCACTTCGTCGCGGCGGTACCGTTTCCCGCGCGTATGCCGATCGCCTCGGGCCTGATACCCATGACGACCGGTCGATCGGCGTATGCCAACATCGTGGCACTCATCGAAGCGTCGATCGGTATTGCCACGTCGCTCATGCGAAACACCAAACCGCTATCACCGCGTTCGATCCGCCCGTCGAGGAAGTTCATCGCGGGTGTTCCGATGAAACCGGCGACGAACCTGTTGGCCGGCTCGGAGAATACCCTTGTCGGCGTGTCACACTGTTGCAGCACGCCGTTGTTCATGACCGCGATTCGGCTGCCCAGCGTCATCGCCTCTTCCTGATCGTGCGTCACATAGATCGACGTCGTCGCCAGCAGGCCGTGAAGGCGTTTGAGTTCCGCACGCATGCGCACGCGAAGTCTTGCGTCGAGGTTGGACAGCGGTTCGTCAAAAAGAAAGGCCCGCGGTTTGCGGACGATCGCCCGACCGACGGCGACGCGCTGCTTTTCTCCGCCCGACAGCGCCGCGGGCTTTCGGTCGAGCAGGTGCGCGATGCCGAGCATCTCAGCCGTCTCCGCCACCCGCCGGTTGATCTCCTGCTTGGGCGTGTGGCGCATTTTCAAACCGAAGGCCATGTTCTTGAAGACCGTCATGTGCGGATACAGCGCGTAGTTTTGAAAAACCATGGCCACGTCGCGGTCCTTCGGGGCGACGTCGGTTACGTTGCGATCATCGATGCGAACTTCGCCCTTATCGACCGTCTCCAGGCCGGCCACGACGCGCAACGTCGTCGTCTTGCCGCAGCCGGACGGACCGACGAGCACGAGGAACTCGCCGTCGGCGACGTCGATCGACACGCCGTCCAGCGCGACGACGTCGCACTTTTTCGACCGATAGGTCTTCGTGATGTCGAGTAGTGAGACCGTTGACATGAACCGTTGCTGAAACGCGAGACGACGTACCGCTCAATCCACTGGACACGCAGGCCACAGCATATGCGGCCAACAGCCGCGGTCAATCCTTGGCTGATGGTTTGCCGCGACCTGACAACCTGTTGAAAACCCCGATGGCGGTTTATTCGGCCTACGTTTTGCGACGC
>JADFHG010000491.1 GCA_022567365.1 Planctomycetota bacterium
ACGATCTCCAGCTTGTCAGCCTTCACGACAAAGTCCACGCAATGAGCGACGACGCACGTCCGTTCGTCAATACCGTCCTCAAGCAAAACTACGACATCCATCGCCTGTCGGAAATGTTTATCGTCGAGCGCGACTTCACCGGGACAAAGTTTCCGCGCATGACGTTTGAACTTGGCGACGACGGCCAAAGCGTAGTGGGGATCCACACGCCCGAGGACGAGGAGGCCGAATACCGCGCCGTCCTGGAGCAGATGCGCCGATTTGCGGAGAATCCGAGGCTCGAAGCTCTCGTAAGCCCGTCCGTACACCTGTGTATGAATGAACCCGGTGTGGTCTTCTCCGTGCCCATCCGGGACCAGGAAAAACTGGTGGGGCTCGTCGCGGGTATGATTCCCATTTGCAACATCTCTCGAATCCTTCAGCGCGGCCAGTCCCGCAACCGGATCATCCTTTCGAGCGATCGCGGCGACGTATTCACCGGCGATGACGACGCGATCGCACTCGCCCCAGCCGTTGCCGCGGCAATTGGCGAGCGATCCGGGCGCCCGTCCACCGACGACGGGTTTCGGCGTTGCTCAGTTGGTACCTACACGGTCCAGTGGAGTGAAGCCGTTCTTCCCGGCGCTCAAACGTGGCGGTTGGCGAGTCTCTACGATCCGGACGAGTTCCTCCTCGGGGGAGGTGCGGCGGCGAACGCGCTCGCCGCATGGGGAACCGTCCTTCTCGTAATGATGTTCGGTGCGTCGATCATTACCATGTGCCGGATCGTGCTGGCGCTCGGCTGGGCAAAGCGCCGAGCCGATCAGCAGGCTCGGGAGCGCGCGGAAAGCGAGGCCCAGGTCCGAGCGATCCTCGATACCGCCGTGGACGGCATCATCACGATCGACGAGAAGGGGATGATTCGGGCGTATAACAAGGCCGCGGAGCGTATTTTCGGATATGGCGATCATGAAGTGCGCGGCAAGAACGTCAATATACTGATGCCGGCGCCGTATCGCGACGAGCACGATGACTACCTCACACGATATCTTAGCACCGGCGAGAAGCGGATCATCGGGATCGGCCGCGAAGCCATAGGGCGACGCAAAGACGGCACCGAGTTTCCGATCGAACTGGCCGTGAGCGAGATCAATCTATCGGGGCAACGCCACTTCACCGGTTTCGTGCGCGACGTGAGCGAGCGTCACGCGGCGGCGGCGGCGCTACGCGACAGCGAAGCACGGTTTCGGACGCTCGTGGAGGGATCGTTCGAGGGGATCCTGGTCAGCGACGCCGGGGTCATCGTGGATTGCAACCCCCGTCTCGCGGAACTGGTCGGGCGATCGCCTGCGGAATTGATCGGAACGAATGACCTCGACCTCGTGGCCCCGGAATCGATCGCTCGCGTCAAACGCATTCGCTTGGAGGGGCGTGATGAACCCTACGAAGTCACGTTTATCACTGCCGACGAATCGACCTTCGTCGCCGAGTGTTGGGAAAAGCAGGCACCCTATAACGGGCGAACCATGCGCGTGACGGTCGTGCGCGACGTGACCGAGCTCAAACATGCCCAAGCCGAAATGACGAGGCTCGCGGCGTTTCCCAAAGAGAACCCGATGATCATCGTCGAGTTGGACCAAACCGGAAGCGTGACCTACCGCAACCCGGCGACCGAGGAGTTCCTTACTCGCCACGGGCTTCCGGTGGAGCGGTGCGACGCGCTGCTCCCGCCCGATTTTTCGAGCCTCGTGAAGACTTGCCTGCGCGAGCGGAAGGACATCGTGCGGCGGGAACACTGCGTCGAGGGGCGCACCCTATCATGGTCGTTCCATCCCGTGCCCATGGTCGAGTGCGTGCACGCCTATGCCCTCGACGTCACTGTGCGGAAGCAGTTAGAGGAGTCCCTTCACGAGCACACGGAAAACCTCGAGGAGACCAACCGGTTGCTCGAGGAGGCGAACGAGAAAGCGGAGGCGGCCAGTCGCGCCAAGGGGAAATTTCTGGCGCACATATGCCATGAGATCCGTACGCCTATTACGGCGATCCTCGGGTTTGCCGAGCTTCTCCAGAGCGACCTCGGGGCGGACGGATGCGAGACTCGATGCGTCGAGGCCGCCGATACCATCAAACGCGGCGCCGAGCATCTCCTCTTGTTGGTCAACGACGTCCTCGATGTCTCGAAGATCGAGGCGGGAAAGATCACCGTGGAGCCGGTTCCGTGCGACTATTGCGGGGTCTTGGCGGATGTGTGCGCCCTCCTGAAGCCGCGTACGGACGAGAAAGGCCTTGATTGCGCGATCGAATACCGCGGCCCCGTGCCGGATTCCATCCAGACCGACCCGACGCGATTGCGGCAGATTCTCCTCAATCTTGTGGGAAACGCCGTGAAGTTCACCGACGCCGGTAGCGTTCGGATCGTCGTCGAGATGGCCGCTGCCACGGACGACGGGGATTCACTGCTTGCGTTCGAGGTCACCGACACCGGATGCGGAATGACGAACGAGGAAATAGCCGGTGTGTTCGAGCCGTTCGCGCAGGCGGGTCCGGCGACCGCGCGCAAATACGGAGGCACCGGGCTGGGCCTGACCATCAGCCGGGAACTCGCCCACATGCTCGGCGGCGAGATCACAGTCGAAAGTCGGTCGGGCGTGGGTAGCACTTTTCGCCTGACCATCGCGACGGGTGAGCTGGACGACACGAAGATGGTCGATCGATCGCCAGGCGACTTGGCGCCGTTGCCCTCGACGGCGACCCCGTTGAGGGACGATCTCAAACTCGATTGCCGAATACTCCTGGTCGAGGACGATCCGGACTCGCGGCGTTTGATTTCGTTGCTCCTCGAGCGCGCGGGGGCCGACATGACCGTGGCGGAAAACGGGCAAGTGGCGAATCGTATCGCGCTGGACGCATGGCGCAACGGCCGGGCGTTCGATGTCATTCTCATGGATATATGTATGCCGGTGCTCGACGGATTCGCCGCCACACGGGCACTGCGGCGGCAGGGTTACACCAACCCGATCATCGCGCTCACGGCAAACACCCTAGATACCAGCCACGACAGTTGCGTCCCCGCGGGATTTGACGATTTGGCGACAAAACCG
>JADFHG010000492.1 GCA_022567365.1 Planctomycetota bacterium
CGCATTCCTGACCGGGGCACGGATCGTCACCCGGCAGACAGGTTCCAGCGTTGCACGTCTCGATGCCGTTGCAGAACAGACCGTCGTCGCAGTTGCCGTCGTTCGCGCAGCCGGGCAGGTTTATGAACGACTCGCTCCCGCCGCTTGCAAAGCTCTGTACGTGGATCCCGATTCGCAGCGATTCATTGCCCAAGTCGAACAGGAGGTCGCTGAACGTCATACCTGGAAGAAGGTCAAACGTAATCCCCAACCATTCACCCGGATCCACGCCATTGGGTGCTACCGGGGCATCGGAGTCGGCCGAGAACCCCTGCGTCGTCTCGAAAGGAGGATCGGCGTTGTTGCCGCCGGGGAGGTCATTGGGCGTCGCTTGGATGGAGAAGCTGACGCCCGGATGGCTGTCATCGATTTCGGCGATTCCGAGAAGGGCGCCGTCGTCGAAAAAGACGTCCGTGATCGAGCTGTCCTCGGGGCCGATGTTGTAAAACGTGAACAATACCTGACCCGGTCCCGGGTCGGTCACGTCGACGAAGAGCTGCGCTTCGCCAATGGCCGCGTCGCCCGCGTTGTTGTTCGTGATGTTGAAGAAGCTAAACGTCTCGGCGGTCGCGGCTTCGATGCCTGCCGAAAATACCGCTACCATCACCAACCGGACAAGAACTCTTGTGTGCATGTTGTTCACGGGGCTTCCTCCGACTTCCAGTCGACCGAACGGCACGCGCCGCGGCGCAGACTTCTCGGTGCTACAACCGGCAAACCGCAATTACGCGGCAGAGGTCGCCAAATCGCGCGAACGACGGTCGTCCTCCCGAAACATCGAGGCCTGTGTTGCCATGGCACGGCGGGCGGTACTTGCGATGGGAACTTCAGCCCCTCCGTTGAGACCCGTCCACCGAAAACCGGGCGAATGCGCCAGGCCCAAGCCCCGGCGCCCACCCGATGCACCTTGATCGCCTCAAGATGAATGAGAGTGCGCCTGCCGCCGCGACACCGGCGTGAATCGACAACAAGGGCGACGCTTTTCGCCTCCTGGCAAGACTTCCTCTGCCGTCCCGCATTGACACCGGGCGCGGGACATCCCTCCACTGCCCCCTAGTCTACTCGGTACGGGCGTCCGATTCAATCCGATAATACTACAATATCAGTCTTGTTTTTGCAGTGTGGGCCGTAAGGTAAGGATGCTTGTTCTCCCCCAAACCGCCGGCTTCAGCCTGGGCGGACGCTCCGACTGCCCCGAGCCCCATGCTTCGCCCTGCGCGATCGTCCGTACTGTCCCGAACCGCATGCTTCAGCTTGCGCGGACGTTCAGACCCAATGGAGCGTCGTCCCGGATCCCTGACACCGCGTGGGCTGAAGTCCGCGGCTTGCGTCAGGCGCGATCAGCCCATGGCCTTGTCAACCGCAGCCTGGAGATCCTTTTTGCTCTTGATGCCGATGAACTTCTCGGCGACCTCGCCGCCCTTGAAGATGATGACCGTGGGGATCGTGGTGACCGAAAAGCGAACCGCCGTACCCTGATTGCTGTCGATGTCCAGTTTGCCGACTTTGGCCTTGCCGACGTTGTCATCGGCCAGTTCGTCAATGACCGGACCGAGGGCTTTGCACGGCCCGCACCACTCCGCCCAAAAGTCCACAACGACCGGGGTGTCCGAACCGATGACCTCTTCGTCGAAAGTTTGATCCGAGAATGCAAGCGTGTTTGCGCCGGCCATTGTCTCTCCTTATCCTTAGCTCAAGGTGTTTGTTGCGACCGTTGTCCTGTTTTCGATACTCGTGTGGGATTCTAGAAACCGTGCGCCCGATCGTCAACGGCCCCGCGCTGCGAGCCCACCGGAATCGTAGCTGCACGCCGGCGGAAAATCACGCCGTCGACGGATCCTTCAATCGGAACGACTCGTCATACTCATCAAGAGATCGAAACTCGATCGGATCGGTTTCCGCGAGCGTGAGAAGACGCTGCTCGTAGGCGTCGAGGTATCCGCGCCGCGCCCTATCGTCCACCCGCGCGACGGCCCACGCGATGAAGGGCGGGAGGACGTCGAAGCCGGTGAACCGGAGGATCCCGTGGTTGATCGTAAAGAGGATGTCATGAATGTCGCCGTTGAGCCCGGTCTTGCCGTAGATGATCTCGTCGCCCGCCAGCGTCACCGAGACCATCGCCCGCTTGCCCGCGAACACGCCGTCGTCGTACCAGCGCCTGCCACCATACGCATAACCAAGTGCGAAAACCCGATCGACCCAGCCCTTCAGGATCGCCGGCATCGAAAACCACCACAGCGGGAATTGCAGGATCAGGGCGTCGCACCAGTTCAGCTTCTCCATTTCGACCGCGATATCCGGCGCGAAACCGCCGACCTTCGCCGCGTGTTTTTCCTCGACCTGCTGTTTGAAATAATCGGCATCCTTGACGGTCGTGAAGTTCCGCCGGTCGGAGACCGGGTCAAACCGCATTGCGTAAAGGTCGGACACCCTGACGAAATGCCCCGCCGACTCGAGCGTCTGCCTTGCGCGGTTGGTGAGCGCGGCGTTGAAGCTCTGGGGCTCGGGATGTGCGTGGACGATGAACACGTTCATGACCATGGGTTCCTTATGCGGTGCCCGCTGCCACGGGGTCCAAATCAGTCCCGACAGGCCGCGTGCCACGTGCGGCGACACCGCGCCGCGACTTTGCGCCGCGCCGCCGCGCGCCGATTCAGGTCGCCGCTCGCCGCCGCGCGGACCGCGGATGACACACGAGCATCGACGTGCCGCCGGTTCAACGCCGGGGACGCAAAGCCTACCGCGATACGGTATTGCCGCGCCAGCCTACCTTAGATCCGAGGACAACGGGATCAACTCGTGCGGCGAGGCTTGGGCGCGCCCTCATCCGCCGCTCAATCTGTCCGCCGGGAACCCAGCTCTTGGTCATCCGACCTTCGGGTCCCGAGTCGTGCACGGGTTTCCGTAGCAGCCTGTTGAAGAAGTCCGCGTAGCGTCCGCCCCCTGTGGCGGACGTGGTTTTCGAATCCGCTATCGCCTTCCTACGTCCGCCACGGGGGGCGGACGCTACGAACTCGGGTGGACAACACTTC
>JADFHG010000493.1 GCA_022567365.1 Planctomycetota bacterium
AAGGCGAGATGTCGTGGTCCGGGTGTCACGGCGATGACGCTCCGTTCTTCCCGGCCGTCTTGCCGGCGGACCGATCGATGTACTGCCGGACAAGGTCGGCATCGGTTGCGTCGGGCGCAAGCTCCAGATACCGACGAAGATGACGGACGGCCTCCGAGTTTTCCTTTTCGCGCAAGAGGAGGAAGCCCAATCCCTTGTGCGCCGGCGCATACGAGGTATCGATCTTCAGTGCGTCGCGATAGGCCTCTTCGGCGCGCAAACGATCGCCGCGGGCCGACCGCGCTTCATACAACTCGCCCCGGAGTACGGCGGCGTTTGCACTTCCTGGTACGTTCTCCCTCAGGAAGTCCAGCGTCTCGAGCGCAAGATCGTATCGGCCTTGCGCGATGTGCCGTCTCGCCTCGCCGTCAATCAGATACGCAGTGTGAGCGAGGTATCGATCCCGCCCGATCTCCAGGGAAGCGGTGACGACGTCCGGCGGGAGTTCACCCGCGAGTCTCTTGCAGGTCTTGACGCGATCCTTCATCTTCGGGTGCGTTGCATAGAACGGGCTAAAGTGCCGCGATTTCGTGTCGGTCGCATCCAACATGCGCTGGAACATCTTCGCTCCCTCGGCCGGTGCATAGCCGGCGCGCGCGACGAGCAACAACCCCACGCGGTCCGCCTCGGCTTCCTTTTGACGGCTATAGCCGCTGATCGCCGCAACGGTGACGATCTGGCCCAGGTTGCCGACCGCGGTTGCGATCTCACCGCCGCCCAAGGCCGACAGGATGGAAGCAAAGGCGAGGACGTCCGTGCGGGCGGTAGCGTCCTCTCGCTCCTGATAGGCGTGGCGGTGGGTCGCGTGCGTGATCTCATGCCCGAGCAACATTGCCAACTGGGCCTCGTTGCGTAGCCGGGCGAGCATGCCGGTGTGGACGAAGATGTGCCCGTGCGGATAGGCGAATGCGTTGACCTTCGGGTTGTCGACGATGAACACGCGCGGATCCAGAGGGACGTACGCCCGGCTATCGTGTTCGAGCACGCGCTCGAGTACGGTTTGCACGTATTCGCGAAGCCCATCGTCCCGGTGCATCGCGCCGCCGGTGCGCCATTTGGCCGAGGCTTCCCCGGCTGCGGACCACAACCGCATTTCCCGGTCGTTGGGTTCGTAGGGCAGTCCCGGTCCGATCGGCGCGACCGTCGCGCAGCCGGCCGACACCGCGCTGAAGAGCGCCGCGACCGCAACGATCCCTATCAATACTCGTCGTGTCAGTTTTGCGTTTTCCACGGTTTGAGCATGTCGCGCGTGGCCAACGCGACCAGACGACGCAACCCGCCGTCGCTTGTCACGTCGTATGCGCCGCGAGCACGATTGTACCACAGCACATCCCCGCTATTGCCATCGACCAACATTAACGACATTTCGGCCGAAACGGTCGATACGATGCGAGGCGAACCGGAGAGCGCCCCCGCGGCCGCGGATACGATCGCGACACCAACGCGGCCCGCCGTCGGTACGGCGGCGACCAAACGCACGAGAAGAACCGCGTCGGTGTCTTCACCGGCGACAGCGCGCACACCGTCGCCGAGTGTGTAGTCGAACATGGGTTTGTCGCCGTGTTCGTAATGGTGCGTGACGATCGCATCCTCGACGACGGCGGCAAGCACCAGTGTTTGCCGGACCGACGCCTGGTCGCGCCGATTTGATGCCGCATCGCTCTGGCGCGGCGGTGCATCGCGCTCGCCCGAGGTGTCGCGTTTGGCCGAGGTGTCGGGCTTGTCGGTGGTGGCGCGCTCGCCAATCGTCTCGCGATCCCGCTCGCGAACAACGTTGCCAAGCTCGCTCAAAAGGCGGGGGCGGACCGCGTCAGCCAGGTCCGTGCGTTCTTCCCGCATTCCTCCGGCGTGGATCGAATACACGTCGACCTTCATCGGCAAGAGACGGACGTTTCGGATCGCGGGTAACCGCTCGTCGTACGCCAACCCATAGCGCGCCGTGCTACATCCGAGGCATCCCAGGGTAAGGACGAGACAGAGCAACCGCGGCGCGCATCGTCCAAGTAGGCGCGCCATCCTCCGAAGACGCGCGGTCACAATCCCTCGTTGTTGTCTTGTTCCTTCGATCATCGCCTATGAGCCTGCCGGAGAATGTGTGGCACAGGCTAACAGCGTGTCCATGCACCGGCAAATTGGCCGGTGCCACACGAGCAAATTGAGTCTTTCAACAACCGTCGGAGGGTCGAGGCGAGAAACCGATCGTCGCGGGAGGCGTGGTTGGTGGTAGGCTCCGTGCAACGGGTGACGTACAGCGGGGTTCGGACCCGCGAGGGAATGTCTTGCATCGCAGAGAATTGGACGGCGCTCTTGAAGAAGGAGCGAGAGGCACTTAAGAAGCGTGAGTGGGAAGTGATCGCACCCGACTTGCTCAACGACGATGCGGCGCGAACCGACCCCCCGGCAACCCCTTCACCGCGCCCTTGAGCTGCAGACCCGTCAGCGTCGCCGTGACGCGGGTGATGTCGAGGTGGGTATGTGCGCTGATCGAATCGGGGTGGTCGTGGCCGTTGGTGATGGCGTCTAGCACGGCGCGCTCCGTTTCGTTCAAACTCCGCACCGCCTCGGGTGACGCACCGTCGCGGGTGTCATGTTCCGCGCGGGGCGGCGTATCCGCCGGCGCCTCGTCCGGTTGCATGATTCGGCCGACGTCGCCGAGTTCGTCGAGGACGTCTTCAAGGCAGGTGATCAGCTTTGCTCCGCCGTCGCGGATGAGGCGGTTGGTGCCGGCCGTGTTGGCGGGATCGTCCACGCGACCGGGCAGGGCGAAGACCTCGCGGTTGTACTCCGAGGCGCATCGAGCGGTGATCAGCGCTCCGCTGTTCTTCCCGGCTTCGATGACGATGACGCCGAGCGTCAGCCCGGCGATGATCCGATTGCGCACGGGGAAGTTTTTTCGATCCGGACCCGTATCGATGGGAAGCTCGCTGAGGATCGCGCCGCGGTCGGCGATTTCGTCGGCGAGGGCGGCGTGCTCCGGCGGGTATACCGTAGCCAACCCGTTGCCGAGTACGGCGATCGTACGA
>JADFHG010000021.1 GCA_022567365.1 Planctomycetota bacterium
ATCCCACTCTGACCAGTCCGATCGACGGCATTTCGATCGCGGATCTGCTCCTTCAGCGCGACTCGTTGGGCAATCCGCGAGCGGCCCGCATCACCGGCAATTCCAGGGACGTGAACGGGCAGTTCGGGTTCAACGTCGCCAACGCCGGCGACATCGACGGTGACGGTCTCGACGACCTGTTGATCGCGGCGCCCAATGCATCTCCGCGGTACGATTCGAATCCGACCGATAGCGTGGACGAACTTGATGCACTCGGGCTCGACGTCGAGGCACCTTTCGGCGAGAAGGACGACGTCAGCGGGCCGTCCGGCGTTCCGGACCAGCAGGTGGACAGCAACGACGACCTGCTGCAGGCCGGCATTGTCTACGTGATTTACGGATCGAACCGCTTCGACCATTTCCCCGGTTCCGAAATCACGATCAGCATCGACCAGCTCGGCTCGAACAGCCTTCGGGGCTTCATGATCGTTGGGCGGCGGGCGTGTGATCACCTCGGCGGCGGCGACGCGAGCGAAATCGATCTCTGTTCGGGTCAGGGTCTCGGCACGGGCAAGCAGTCCGGTCGCTCGGCCGGGCTGGCGTCGGCCGGCGACGTGGACGGCGACGGGCGCGACGACATACTCATCGGTGCGATTCTGGCGGATCCGCGGGTCGATGTCTCAACCGGTACGGGCACCCAGAACGGTGGGGAGGCCTATTTGATCTACTCGTCGTTCCTGCCGTAGGCAACATGTGCGTGGTCAACATTCGACCACAGGCGACTGATATGCAATCAAGCGTGACATTGCGGGCGATCGGGGCCATGGGTTCCGCTCGTCCGCTTTTCGTAAGTCCTTTTGGTGCCGATAATTGCGCGCATCGGGCGGAGATATTTGGGAATCGCTACAGACGGTTGACAGACACTTAACACGGGCGATACGATTGGCCGTCGGGAACAATTCTCGACACCGCAGTGGGTTTCGGCAGCCGGGGTTGTCCGGCTGCGAACTCGGCAGGGGTTGCGTTTGCTGGCGCGTCGCGACCACAGACGGAATCACCCCTTTGCACGCGGATCCTAAAAGGAAACGTGGTTCGTTCACGTATGGTTAAAATTGGCGTGTCGGGCTGGCAGCGTCCTCGGTGTGCGTTGGGCGCTCCTACTAAGGAGCGCGGTCGCCACCGCCGGTCCCCTTCGGACAGTCAGGGTTTGACGGGAGTGTAGAGATGAGGAAACGATCGCGCAAGGGATGGAGTCGGACGCACTGGTTTACCACAACGGGTCTTCTACTGGCGGCCGTCGGGTGGTCGGCGGTGGCCGAGTCGGTATTCGCCGGTGAGCGGCAGTTCCTGGTCATGTTGGCCAACTCGCCGAAGCAATATTCGAGCGAGGATATGGCGGGCCAACCCCCAGGGGGCTTGGTTGATATCGGCCTCATTCGCAAGCAATACTTCGACAAGATCGACGATAGCGTCGGGTCGTTCGCCGAATATTGGGAAGAAATCAGCTACGGCGACGTCACGATCAGCGGGGACGTGACGAACTGGCTCGTCCTGCCGTGGTCGTTCCAACCGCCGCTGATCGACCCGGAGTCGGCCACCGGCGAAGCGGCTGTACCCGAGGACATCACCGACCTCGGCGTGCATAACTCGCCGTCCAACTTCTACGACTTGAACGATGACGGCCAGTATGCGTACGGACAGGCCGAAGATTTCAACAACCTGTTCGCCGCCCTGATTCTCGATCTCGACGGAGACCCCAACGGAAATGACAACGGTCCGGTCTTCGTCGGACCCGGCTCCGGGCACGTCTCGCAGGGAGGCCTCGGCGCCGGCAAGCCCGTGTGGAAGCCCGGCGAGCGGTTCATCGACATGGACGGGGATGGGAAATGGGACGGGCTGGACGAGGTCAACAACTGGATGGACCACGATGCCGACGGCATACCGGACAACCTCGGTCCGTGGGTCGATCTCAACGGAAATGGGGTGCCCGACAACCCCAGTGACTGCGTTTACTTCGCGGATGACGATAATGACGGCAATCCGAACTGCTGCCCGGACGGTCCCGGTACTCCGGGTTGCGAGCCGTTCCCGGCCGAGGGCTCCTGCCCGCCTGGTCTGATGCCAGGCCCAAACGGCGAGTTCAATGACTGCAACGGCAACCTGATCCCCGATGCCTGCGACATCTCCTGTGATTCCCAGGCGTGCATTGATACGGAATGGCTACTGAACCCGGACAACGCCGGCTTGTGCGGCAGCAGCCGCGACGACCTGCCGTTCGGGGACGTCGATGGGGCGTGCGGTCTGCTCGATCCGGATGGCAATGACATTCCCGACGAGTGTGAGTTTGAAAACGCCGATGTCGATTGCTGGATAGACGACGACTCCTGTGGCGACCCGGATAACGCGAACGTATGCTGTAGTCTGCCGGCCTGCGTCGAGATGGAACGTGAGTCGGGCGGTCGCTGCGAGTATGACGACCGTTTCAACAGCGGAGTGATGGACATCGTCGAGCCGTTCGAGAACTTCATGCGCCGCTGGGATCCGTGCTATTTCGATCCGGAGGTGACCCCGCCGAACTTTGAAACGGAGCGCACCCACTGGATCAAGCTCTTCGACCCGGCCAGCGACGCCGGCGTAAGTTGCAACAATCCGATGAAGGGGTTCATGTATGCCCAGTCAACGCTGAGCCCCAACCCGCTTCTTCAGTCTCCCTCGTATATCGAGAACAACTATCCCGGCGACTGGGAGGCGCTCGAAGCCGAGGCGGGCAGCCGGTTCATCTACGGCAAGCACGACCCCAACGACCTTGTGCCGGATCCATGCCTCTGCGCCGACGGTACGCCCTGCTTCGACGCAACGGCCCCGGACGGTGAAACCGTTCTGGTGGATGTGTGCATCGCCGGTATCCACGCGGACTACAACCCGCCCGACCAGTTCACGAACACCACGAGCCCTGGTCCAGGGGGAACCACGGTCTATACGGCCAAGATGCAGGCCGCGCCGGGATCCGACGGGAACGCCGGTTTTGTGACCACCACGCCGGAGCCGGGCACGTATATTCCGCATCTCGGTCTCGGCGAGAAGGCGTGGTACAGCCAAGCCTATCAGGATCGTTACCCAACAGTAACCAGCGCGGCAGGCGTTCCGCCCTGGCCTCCGGGAACGAACCCACCCGGGACACCACAGAATCCGCAATTCGAATCGACCGCGAACGTGTTGAAGGTTGTGCCCTTCACCAGCACGAATCCGGACCTCTTCGATACCGATACCGATCGTCGGTTCTTCAGCGCCAACTGGGGCGGGAGGAATGGCACAGGTGGCGGTTGGACGCTGGAGCTAAACTGCAATTCCGACTTCGTTGCCGTGCTGATCTTCGAAACGGGTCCGGTGGGTTCAACCGGGTTCGAGGAGGTTGATTGCGACCATCCGATCCTTCCGGACGAGGTCGGCGGGGCGAGTACGGCGGGCGAGTACTTCGACGGCTACGTCGAGCACGACGACCTACCGTCCTCGAAGTACCACCTGCGGGGAGACCAGTGGCTTGGTGAGATTACGTCTCCGTTCCGGACATTTGTCGATAAGAACACGGCCGCGGATTGCAGTGCCTACGGCACCGAGGATTGCGTCCCGTCAATCTGGGGACACGACATCGGCGACCACAACGTGGCCACGCCGTCGCCGGGTGGCGGCGATCAGGTGACTCCAGCGGCCGGCCCATACGCGACCGCGGTGCATGGCAACAACGGGCGCGACGCGGGCAACATGCTGATGATGGAGCTTCTGACGCACCGTACCGAGCCGCCGTTCAACGACGGCATCGTGTGGGAAGAATGGTACGGCACGCACCATCCGTACGCGGGCGACGGCATCCCGGACATCGATCCGAACGAAAACATCGGGTTCAGGGACTACAACCTGGACGGGCTTATCGACCTGGGCGAGGCACGCCATGCCGGTTCGGACAACTACATCTTCGACGCGGACATCGGATCGTCCAACGACGGAACAGGCAGTGACTATCCGTGGAACCGCCAGCGCATGCTCGAGGACTGCATGCACATCCTCGACGACGGCACGATCGACTTCGATGATTTCGTCGATTCGGTCGCGCTGGATCGTGTGACGTGTCCGAACGGTGTCTTGTTCCAACCGTTCGCGCCGCCGCACGCACCACCGTTCGGGCCGTACGGTCCGGACGAACTCGCGATCGCCAACGGGATCCTGTCGGGAATCGTGCTGCTACCGGAGGGCGCGCACACCGGGGACGAATTTCCGTTCTCGCCGAGTTTCTACCCGATCCATACAGAGGACATCGACGACGAAGAGGATTCGTTCCCCAAGGACAAGCCCCACCAGATCAACTGGAGCCTGTGGGTCCACGACCTGGTGGTCAGCCTCGGTGTCGAAGGCGAGAACGAAGGCCTGCTTCCGTTCAGCGATTTCCAGACGGCCTACTCGGCGCACGAGTATCTCCACTCCTGGGAAGGCTTCCCGGACCTCTACGACTATGACATCTTCGGTCCGCCGGGACCGGTGATCAACTGCCCCATCGGGGCGTGGGACATTATGGCGGCGGGTGGACTCGTGCATCCGGTGCCGATCCTCAAGGAGACGCCCTGCACCGAATGGATCGACCCGGTCGATCTGACGAGGGTTCTGACGCCCGGTGTCGATGTAACGATTACGCTGCCTCCGGCCGAATTCGTCCGTGACGACAGCTACTTCTTCCTGGAAAACGAGAACCTCCCCGGCGAGCGGTATTACTTCTGGTCGGTTGGTAAGGGCTTCGACGAGAGGATGCCGGGCGAGGGCATGCTCGTGCTTCACACCGACGTGGGCGCGAACCCCGACGCCCTACCGAACCACCAGGGCGACGGGACCAAGTTCACCTACAAGATTGTTCAGGCCGACGGGTTGTTCGAGCTGGAGGGGGGAGACGATGTGGACCCCGCTTGCGGCGACGACGGTGATCCGTGGCCCGGCAGCAGCGGCGCGACCGAGCTGGATAACAACACGGTGCCGGCTGCGCAATGGTACGCACAGAACAGTTGGACCGGCCTGCGCGTGTTCAATATCGAAGAGCGGGACGAATCCGGCGCGATGAAGGTGACGTTCAACTGGGTGCCGACGAGCATCCCGAGCCTGCGGTTCATCCAACCGCCGGGTGGCGAGTCGGTTCAAGAGAGTGCGCTCGTGAACATCTACGACGTGCGCGTCGAGATTACGGACGTGTGCGGCGGGACGTACGCTCGGTTCTTCTATACGAACGACGCGAACGACCTGTCGATCGCAACGGACGGGTCGAACTACATCGGCACGTTCAAGAAAAACACGCCCGGTACCAACGCGCGCAGCATCGATTGGAACATCGCCGGTGTCGAGGACGATCGGTACTTCGTCTTCGCCGAGCTGGTGCCCGGCCCCGGCGCGGACGTGGACGAGGACGGTAACCCCATGATGGAACTGTCGGCCACCCAAACGCGTGCCGGTCGCAACAACGTCGGCTCGGGTACGTTGACGGTCGACTCCGTCGCGGTCAATCGCATCAAGGCGACGGGTCTGTTCGGTGGGGTATCGAACCTCATCCTCCACGACGAGACCGTGGATTTCAAGGTCATGCAGGTGTTTCCGGGTGACCTGCTCGAGCTGGTCAGCGGCGACTCGAACGTAAGGATCGGTTGCTACACAGTGGCGTATCTGGTCGACGAGCACACGATCGCGATCGAGCCGTCGAACGAAAACGACACGAACAACCCGCCGCCGCTCATCGGCGACGGGCCGGCCGTGGTCGTGTCGTACCAGTTGTTCTTTGTGCCGTTCCCGCCCTGCTCGAGTGGTCCGCAGCCGGGGTGCTTCCTGCCGGGCGACAATCCGCCGTGCTATGAGCGGATCCCGTTCCCGGGTGGCGACGAGCCCACGGACGGCGCGTCTCTCGAGGTGTTCTACTCGTTCCATCCGTTCTTCCCCGAGGTGGACTTCACGCAGTTGGGGGGCGTGTACGTTCCGCCGGGCGACGAGGTCACGATCGAGGGCTATCCGAACCGCCATCCGGCGTTTCGTACGGTCAAGGGTGTCTCGGCGGACAATATGACGCTTGAGTTGGAGACGTCGCCTCTGTCGCACGGCTTCGTGCCTGTGATTTCGGCGTGGCAGGTGATGGGCTCCGAACCGGGTCCCGGCGATCAGCACAATTCTCGCTCGGAGACTTGGCGGATCGAACTGGTTGGTAATACGAGCGGACAGCAGGACTGGCTGGTCAACACCACGTTGACCCAGCCCGTGCCGCTGGACGACGATCCGGATCAGGATCCGTATCCGCATATGTTCGTCAATACGAGCACTGGAATCGGTTCGTACACGTCGATCGGCGGCGAAGTCAAGTTCACGCTCCGTCAGGATATGACGCCTGGCGTGGCCGGGTTCACGATCGGTGATTCGTGGTCCTTTACGACGACCGGCATTACGGCGGCGAGCAAGGGTGTGACGATCGAGGACTCCCAGATCAACGAGTCGCCCGTCGCGATCATTCTTGCGATCCCGTTGTCCGGAATCGCGCCGCTGACGGTCACGTTCGACGGGCGCGAATCGTTCGATCCCAACGGCGAGCCGCTCGAGTTCGATTGGGACTTCGGCGACGGCGACGTGGGCACCGGCGACGTCGTCGAGCACACGTTCGTCGAGAGCATCTTCCACACCGTAACGCTCAGGGTGACGAATCCGAACACTGGCCTCTTCGGTGAGAGCCAGGTGGACATCGACGTCATCAACAACTCGCCGACGGCGGTCATCACGGCGCAGCCGCAGAGCGGTCCCGCACCGTTGAATGTCTCGTTCAGTGCCGCGCAATCGAGCGACACGGAAACCAGTCCGAGCGATCTGATCTATCAGTGGGACTTCGGTGACGGGTTCGCGGCGAACGACGACGGTGAACCGGGCATCCTGATCAATATCGAGCACTTCTTCAACCCGGATGGCGAGGGAGTCGAGAAGTTCACGGTCATGTTGACGGTGACGGACGTAGGTGGACAGTCGGACGTCGACTCCATCGAGATCACGGTGGGCAACACGCTTCCGGTCGCCGCCATCGTGGTGACGAGTTCGACGACCGGACCCGCGCCGCATCAGTTGGTCGTCAACGCGATCAACTCGTTCGACGCCGAGGACACGCCCGCGGGCATCCCGCTCATCGTCGCGTGGAATTGGGGTGACGATACGAGCGACACGTTCGACCAATATGGCATGAACCCGGATGTTCCCGACGGTACGGTCATTCACGAGTACGTCGCGATCGGGCAGTATCAGGTCTCGGCGATCGTTACCGACAGCGCCGGCGACTCGGCCCAATGGATGGGACCGTTGATCACGGTCAACGACGCGACGGTCGATCCGAACGCGCCACAGGCGTCCTTCACCATCTCGCCCGAGGGTTCGGTCGAGGTCGGAGAGGAGATCACCCTGGACGCGGGACAGTCGAGCGATCCGAACGGTGGTGAGATCGTTTCCTACAACTGGATCTTGGGCGATGGTTCGCAGGCCACGGGCATCGTAGCGACGCATGCATACGACGCGCCGGGCAACTACGTCATCCTGCTGGTCGTCACGAACGACGCGGGACTGACGGCCGGACTGGAGAAGCTCGTGGTTGTGACCGGCGACGGCGGCACCGGACCGGACGAACCGCCCGATCTCGAGAACAACAAGCCGACCGCGCTGTTTACCGCCAGCGCCAACGAGGTCTCCGTTGGTGAGGTCATTACGTTCGACGCCAAGGACTCCAGTGATCCGGACGCGGGCGACACGCTGACCTACGTGTGGGACTTCGGTGACGGCGAAGCGGGTAGCGGCGTGACCGTGTCCCATGCATACGCCGCCGCGGGTGACTACGTGGTCAAGCTAACCGTGACGGACACGTCCAATGCGTCCGATACGAATACGAAGTCGATCGCGGTCATTGAAGCCGTCGAGAATCTGCCGCCCGTGCCGTTTATCGCGACCGGTCCTCGGTCCACGACGGTGGGCGTGGGGCTGCCGTTTGACGGACGACTGTCGTACGACACCGACGGGCTCGTGGTCGGCTACGAGTGGATCTTCTCGCTCGACGAAGAGGTTGTGGCGACGAACGACTCGGGGCCGCAGATCACGCACACGTTCGACACGGCGGGTATATACACCGTCGTGCTGCGGGTGACGGACAACGACGGCGGGTTCGCCGATTCGTCGCCGGAGATCATCACGGTCGGCAGCCAAGTCGTACCGCCCGTAACGCCGGAACCCTCCGACGGACCTGACTTTGGCGATCCGACCCCCGGCAGCGCCGCGGCGCGGCCTCAGCTTTGCGGCTTTGGCTTGCTTACGAGCGTGCTCGGATCGCTGCTCGGTCTGTCGCTCACGATGGCGTCGCGCAGGCGGAGATCCCGCTAGCCGCGACCCAGTGATCGGATAACGTCTGTAACAGGCCCCGGTCGATCCCAAATGGGAATCGACCGGGGCCTTCTTTGCTGTTGATCGCGAAGCGGGTATACTCCCGCCCCATGGTCACGAACGGCACCATACCGATAAGAACTACCACTGGCCGACGCTCGATCGGCTCCGGCGCCTGGGCGGTTGTCTCAATGGCAACGCTCGGTGTCATGTGTGGAATGCCCCGTCCACGAACCGTTCGTCCCGTTCCATCGATGCAAGCGTGCAACGGGCTTACCGTCGCGCCGAGGGTTTCTCTCGACTTCGCGGCGTCACCGGCCGTTACGTCGCCTGCCGCGAGCGTGGCCGCATTCAGCATATTCGCCCTCAATCCAGTCGCCGGCGTGGTCGAGATCGAGCGATGCCGCATGGTAGCCGTCGCGCGCATCGGCGGGTTATACGGCCCGTAGCGCGCCGCTCGAGCGTGTGAACGGGATGGGTGGCGGTAAGACACCGGACCGCCGCGGATCGCCAGTCTCCTCCCCCGCGCCACCAAACGGATCAATGCCTATCGCGGGCGCCGGTGCCGTGCGGTGGGTCTGACGTTCGCCATTCGAACAGTGTTCTCATCGTGAATCCGATGTTCCAGTGAATCATCAAGAAGAGTGAGGCTCAACATGTCCGTACTGGGCGTACCGGGAACGATCTACCGGGGGATTAAGAACATACCGAGGAAGCTCTTCGGCACGCGGAATGATCGTGTACTCAAGCGCCTGGCCCGAACCGCGGACGCCGTCGCGCTGCTCGAACCGGAAATGCGCGTGCTCTGCAGCGAAGGCGACGAGTACGACGCGGCGTTTGCGGCGCGGTCGGCGGCGGTTGAGAAGCCCGCCGACGAGCACGATGCGGAGGCGATGGCCGCCTACGAAAAGGCGCTTCAGGAAATCCGCGTCGAATTGTCGCGGCCGCTTCGCGAGCGCGGCGAGGCCCTGAAGTCGCGCATGGGCGATGGTTCGCCGCCGGAGACCGAAATGGCCGAGGCCTTCGCAATCCTGCGCGAGGCGTCGCGTCGCGCGCGGGCGCACCGCCACTTCGACTGCCAGATTGTCGGCGGGCGCGTGCTGTACGACGGTAACGTCGCCGAGATGCGGACGGGCGAGGGCAAGACCATCGTGTGCCACCTTCCGGCGTTCCTGAAGGTTCTTCAGGGCGAGAACATCCACGTCGTCACGGTCAATGATTATCTCGTGCAACGCGACGCGGATTTCGCGCGTCCGATCTTCGAGCTGCTCGGCATCACGGTCGGAAACATTCAATCGCAGGTGGACCCCGGCGGTCGCGAGGGGATACGCCGCGCCGCGTATGCGTGCGACATCACCTATGGCACCACGAGCGAATTCGGTTTCGACAATCTGCGCGACAACATGAAGATTCAGTTGGCGGCGCAGGTCCAGGGGAAGCTGGATTTCGCGCTGATCGACGAGGTGGATTCCATCCTGATCGACGAAGCCCGCACGCCGCTCATCATCTCGGGACCGGCGGAGGACGACGTCACCCGATATCCGCGGGCGAACAAGGTGGCCGAGGAACTCATTCGCCGCCAGACACCCTGGGACCGACGAGTGACATCAACCGTCGCGAAGTTCGACGGCGAAACGCACGGGATCCCCAAGGTCGATGACGCCATGGGGATTCTCGGGCACAAGGAACGTGGGTTGAAAAAGATCAAAACCGACGGTGATGACGCGTCGCCGGGTGGACGCGCGGACGATTCGGACGACGAAGAATCGAAGCACGTCGCGACGCTTGGCCCGGACTTTCTGTCGGATGATCAGGTGGAAGCGATTCAGATCTACGAGAACGACATCCTCAAGATCCCCCGGGCTGAGCAGTACCGGCGGTTCTTTATCGTCCAGCTCGAGCGAAAACAGGTCGGTATCACGCACGAAGGCGTGACCATCGCCCAGGATCTCCTCGATATGGGTAGCCTCTACAGCGGGGCGAACATGGAATGGCCCCATCTGATCGAGAACGCCCTTCGTGCCCACAAGGTCTATCAGCGCGATCGCGACTACGTCGTTCAGAACGGCGAGATCATCATCGTCGATCCGTTCACCGGTCGGCTCATGATCGGGCGGCAGTGGTCGGATGGTCTGCACCAGGCCATCGAGGCAAAAGAACACGTACGCGTCAAAGAGGAGTCCCAGACCCTCGCGACGATCACCATCCAGAACTTCTTCAGGCTCTACAAGGGTCGCGCGGGAATGACGGGTACGGCCATGACCGAGGCCAGTGAGTTCATGAAGATTTACAAACTCGACGTCATCGAGGTGCCCACGAACCGACCGATCAACCGTGTGGACCACAACGACAAGCTCTATCGCGACGTCGATGCGAAGTATGAGGCGATCGTCGACGAGATCAACGAGATCCACAAACGGGGTCGGCCGGCTGATCCGTATCTCATGGCGGACGTCCTCGCCGCCCTGCGCCCGATCGTCGCCGACCAAGGCGAGGACACGAGTAGGATTGACGAGGCGCTGCGTCAGTTTCACGCAGCGAAATATGAAGACCCGAAGGTGATCGCGCTGATGCTCGAAGCCTACGACGAGGCGATGGGCGATATCCTGGTGGGTCGGCCCATTCTCGTAGGTACGACGAGCGTCGAGAACTCCGAAAAGCTCTCCAAACTTCTGGACCGGCGATACGGCATCGAGCACGAGGTGCTCAATGCGAAGAACCACGCGCGCGAGGCGGAGATCGTAGTCAAGGCCGGCGAACAGACCGTATCGACGCGGGGGCGCGAGAAACGCCTGCGGGGCAACGTGACGATCGCGACGAACATGGCGGGTCGTGGGACCGATATCAAGCTTGGTGTGGGCGTCGTGTACGCGAAATGCAAGGTTCCCGCGACGTTGCCCGACGGCGTCGCTCCGAGCGACCTCTACCCCCCGGGTGTGACGAAATGCTGCATCTATTGCGAGGAGTACGATGGAGCGACGAACTGCGCTCACTGTTTCAAACCGAAGTTGGATCCGCGTTTTCCGGCGATGGGGCGCACGGTCTGTACGCTCAACGTGCCGTGCGGTCTTCACATCATCGGCACGGAGCGGCACGAATCTCGCCGGATCGACAACCAGCTCCGCGGGCGTAGCGGGCGGCAGGGCGATCCGGGTTCATCGCGTTTTTCACTGTCGCTGCGGGACGACCTGCTCAAGCTCTTCATGTCCGATTGGATGCTCAAGATGATGGAGCGCATGGGTTTCGAGGAGGGCGGGAGCCTCGAGGACAAGCGGCTGTCGAAGGGGATCGAACGGGCGCAGCGCAAGGTGGAGGAGCGCAACTTCGGAACGCGCAAACATCTGCTCGAATGGGACGAACCGATGGACTTTCAGCGCAAGGAGTTCTATGGGAAGCGCCAGCGCATACTCGAGGACCGCGGACTTGCCGAGCTCATCTTCGAGACGATCGGCCACGCGATCAGCTCTGCCGTGGACGAGATCATGGGGCGCGGTTACGACCGGTCGTGCATCGCGGAATGGTGCCGCGTCAACCTCGGTATGACGATCGAATCGGACGCGATCAATACGGACGACCTGGAATCCGCGATCAGCAGCATTCGCGAAAAGGCCCGCGACGAAGTGCATGATATGATCCGCACTTCGCTAGGCGAATACATCGACCCGGAGGAACCGCCGTCAAAGTGGGACGTCGGCGGATTGCTGAATTGGTCGCAGCGGTTGTTCAAGGTCGCGCTGACGCAAAACCAGATGCGCAAGATGGCGCCCGAGGAAATCGAAAACGCCCTGTATGACGCCGCCCAGGCCCACTATTCGACGATCGACCTCGACGGTGTCGCCCTGTTTCTCGACCCGAAGTTCGTTCCGCGGTCGCTCGCCGAGTGGGCGCGAAGCAAGTTCGGGATCAAGATCGACTCGGACGAGCGCCTCAATTACGCCGGCATTCGAACACCCTACAAACATGAGCCATTCCACGCGGAAGCGCGCAAACGAAACGGTGAACTCGTTGACGGCACGACCGTTCGCGTCCGATACGACGAGCCCTATCGTGACCGCAAAGGTCGACTGCTCGGATACGTATCGATAGACGGCCAATTCGTCAACGAAATCCTGGTGCGCGAAGGACTCGCGTACGCGCGCATCACTCCCGATACGCAGCGCTATGCCGAGCTATTGCTAAAGGCCCAGTCCGAGGCCCGCCGAGCCCGGCGCGGCATCTGGAAGCTGCGCCCGTCAAATGAAGAACGCGAATACTGGGCGGATCCGAAGTACGGGCACTTTCACTTGCCGACCTGCGCGGAGCGCGCGAAGGCCAAGCCGGACCGGATCGTCACGCTGGCCTCCGATCGCGAGGCCTTCGATCGCGGCCTCGCCCCGTGCGGGCAGTGCCGGCCATAGTCCGGGCCGCCTCGGGCCGACATGGATTGCGACGAGAGTTAATATTCCTTGATGGCGCAGGTCAGCTTGGGCAGGCCGTTGACCATCATCCCGCAACTGCCGCAGACGCCCATGCGGCAGCTCCAGCGCTAAGTCAGCGAGCCGTCGAGCTCGTCCTTGATCCAGTTGAGCGCGTCGAGCACCACCCACTCGCTTTGGTAGGGCACCTCGTAGCTGTCAAAGCGCGTATCGCCGCCGCCGGCGCTGCGCCGTCGGCGTCCGGATCATAGCGAAAGACCTCGACGGTCATCTTCTGGTCTGCCATCGGCATTCATTTTCCTTCGAGAGCGTCGCGGGTTCGGGGTTCAGTCTGTAGCGTCCGGCCCCCCGTGGCGGACGTAGCATTCGGGGTTCAGCGATGAGCCGTCAGCTTTCAGCCAACGGTAGCGTGCGGCCCGAGCGCACGAATCCCAGGTCCGCATTTGAATGGTGCTACGTGGCTCAGTCGATCCGGACTCGGAATGTCTTAAGGAAATCGGCCGCGCTGACTCGCCCCGTAACCTCAACTAAGCTTCCATTCTCCTTTCGCACCCAAGCCTCAACGATTAATGACCCCGTGTAAACCGCGGCCGCCGTCTTATGCACAAGTTCATTCTCAGCCACCACCACAGAAAACCCCGGTAGCACCGCTACCGGTTCGCCCGGCGTAATCTTCTGCACTCCCGCGGAACTCCCGAACACTTTGGTGAAGTATCCTACATCGAACTTCTGAAAGATGGATCGTCCCCACGTGAATTGCACGTCCACCGGGACGGAAATAGGCGCGGTGCCTATTTCCACCATTTCCTCCTTCCGTTTCACCAGAACTGGCAATCCCGCATAATCAGCACCTATTACGATCTGTCCGGGAAGCTGCTGGAAGAACTGATTGGTCTTTACACCCTGCTCCCAATAGACTACCTCGGGGGGCTTCGCGCACCACCGCGCAACTGCCGTCTGTACAGAATCCGACGCAACTGCAGTAGGGTTCAGCAATGCCCTGACTGACTCCCGAACAACGGCGTCGCAGACATCCGTGAAGCTCGGAATGCCCTCAATCCGAGTACCTTTGGCAACGTCTTTTCCTCGAATCAAGACGGGTTGCGACATTAGATCATCGCTCGAAATCCTATGATGCACGCTTCTTAGCAGTCGCCCGGACTTCCCTTCGTGGAGATACAGCGAGATGCCGACTTCCTGCAGCTGAAAGCGAAGGGTGCCACCATGGAAGCGATACACGTTTGCGAAGAGCCGAGAATTGAGGCGCTCGGAATCGCAGCGGGTGTCAACGTGATCGCAGAGTGTTTGACAAAAAACGAGCTGGCCGGATTCTCTTCCCTCTGCAAAGACAAAAACGTACCAGAGCGCACGCT
>JADFHG010000022.1 GCA_022567365.1 Planctomycetota bacterium
GATAATTGGTTCGAGGTACTAAAGGCGTTGTATCTTGATCGGATCCGCACACTGGGATACAAACATTTTGACACAGAACGTATTTATGCGCACGGACGCCCGCTATATCATCTAATCTTTGCGTCCATGCACCGCGTGGGGCTAGACATCTGGGGACGTGTCTCAACCAAGAAACCCGATGATCAACGCAGTTTTGATTTTGGAAACTAGAGCGATGATCACCGGAGGTAGCCTCGCTAGTGACTTGCCTTGAGGGCTGAATGCATCGGTTGCGCCGCAAGACCGAGGGCTGGGTGGCCCGCCTCCTCTGGAGGTGGGGGACGCGATGATTGCAGCGAATGCGTGATCGTTGATGCTCGGTGCGGTCGCCGGATGAGACGGCCTGCGAGATCGGGGGGCCGTCATCGACTCCCCCATGTCCAAAGGACATGGGCCACCCGACCGTGTACGTTTCCGCACCATACCCGAGCCGCGGGCTTCAGCCCGCGCGGTGTCACGGGCTTGGCGCCACGTCCCTTCATGTACGAACGATCGCGCGGGCCGAAGTACCCGACTCGGGGCGGTTATCGTATTGAGCGCAACTCGCGGAAGTCGATCAGTGCGACGACCGTTCGTCCAACAGCGTGTCGGCGGGCAGCATGACGCGAATTGCACTTGGTACGACTTCGATCGTCGCGGGCGTCGTCGTCAGCGGCTCGCCGTCCGCCCAGATCTCGAGACACTCTTCCGAGTCGATACGGATCCGCCGTGTGCCGGCGATCCGCACTTCGGGGAGCGTGGTGTGGCGGGCGCGGCATATGCTCACCAGCAGCCCGAAAGCGCGCGGCCTCGACACCGAGCGGATGATGCACAAGTCTAGTTTCCCATCGGTCGGCGTCGCGCCGGGCACGATGCGGATCGCCCCGCCGTACAAAGAAGTGTTGGCACTCGTGGCGATGAAAATGCGGCCGTCGAAAGATCCGAAATCGCCCTCGATGCGTACGGGACGCCCCCGATATCGAAGGAGCACCCGTACCGCCCCGTAGATATAGGCAAGCGTGCCGCGCAGTGGCATTTTCATTCCATCGACGAAGCGAGAGACTTCGGCGTCCGCGCCCAGCGTGGCCACAGTGCAGAAGTAGCGACCGTTCGCGCGACCCAGATCAATCGGTCGCGCGACACCGTTCGTCAGCACATCGACGATTTTTTCCGGTTGGCGATCGATACCCAGCGCGCGAGAGAAATCATTGCATCGCCCCGCCGGCGCCAACCCGAGGGTCGGGCAGCGATTACCGAGCGTTTCACGCCGCGCGGCGAGCGCACCCGCTATTTCCTGCACCGTGCCGTCTCCACCGCACGCGACGATACACGTCGGACGTTGGTTGTTTTCGCGGGGACCGGCGTCGCCTTTTTGTGCAATGAGTGTCGCATCGCCGCCGTTGATTTCAGAATCCGTGCCGTCGGCCGCCTTGCCCGCCATTCGCGCGGCCTCGCCCGGACCCGTCGAGTTGAGGATGCGCACATGCATACCGTTCGCGCGAAGGCGCTCGGCGACCTCCGTGGCAGTTCGCGCGCCGCGACCGCGCCCGGCCGTCGGATTGGCGATGATCAAGATGGAGCGCGGTTCAGTCATTCGTACACATTACGGAAGGTGACACATCATGACAGGCGGACAATGGAAGTACGCGATTTTCGCGCTGGGGCCAACCGTGTCTTGGGCCATCGACAGCGCCGCATCCATCGACGGTGCCACCTCGAAACCGATGCGGCGGGCGGCCAATTCGCTGACGGGGTTGACGACGATGACTTTCTTCAAGTGGGCCATGCCGTGGGCGCCCCAATACCACATGTAGAACGGATGAACGCCGTGATAGGCATACGAGTTTCGGTACAGATCGATGTACCGCTCGTTTTCCGCGTAGGAACGCTCGAACCGCGTCTCGAGTTCGCGCGGATCCCGGGTTTGCGGGAGCAGGTCTTCAAAAAAATCATGGTACGACGGATGATGCAACATCTTGAATCTGTTTTCGACCGGATGTTCGACGATCATCACGCCGCCGCGGCGCACGAGGGGTCGGTTGCGATAGAAATTGAAGAAATAGCCGGCCGACAGGCACTGGACGAGTATCGGGTTCAGCACCGAATCAACGTTGTAAGGACCGATGGAAGGCAGTCCGACGAGCATGACGTCGAACTGCTCGGGCACCTCGACGGCGTGCTGGCGATCGACATTGATCAGCGTCTGTTGGTGGACGAGTTCGGTGTCACCGGCGTGCACGCCCGTCATTCCGTATGGCGCCGGCAGCGCGTTGTATACCTTGCGCCTCAGCGTTCCGGAAAGCAGACCAAGCCCGATGCGGCTGCCGTGATAGTTCAGCCTGTCCAGGATGTTCCACGCATGCTCGCGTCGCTGCAAGAATCCGAGCAGGTTGGAAAAGAGGTTGCCGTTGAGTGTCGTTTCGATCGTGAAGATCTTGACGTGTTTGGCGACCACGGCGCCCATCCGCTCGCACGACCGGTGGAAGGAACTGTTCGGCGGATCCATATAGCTCGAATCGTGAAGCAGCATGTTCGCGCTGTGGTGGTGCGCGACGCTCCTATACGTCGCGAGACCGACCGGCACGGATTTGTGCCCGCCGTCCATCGTGACCATATTGATGTTGACGTAGATGATCAGGTCCGATTCCGCCGCCCGGCGGTTGATCTCGACCACCTCTCCCGTCGACGTCGTGCCGAGGTCGACGTTTCCCTCGGGATCCTCGGCGTCGTGGTTGTACAGCTTCTTCGGGGCGAATCGTCTGTATATCTCCTTGCCGAGCATGTGGGTCATTTCGGCGGGCGTGATGCGCCGGTGCAGGCAGATGGCACAGATGAGTTCCACGTCGGTCACGCCGGCCTTGTCCAAACGCTCGAGGACGATCTCGACGACCGTCTGCCGAATGTCGGGCTTGGCCATTCGGGGCAACGGCAGGGAGACGTCGTCAAAGGCGATCGTCACCTTCATGCCGGGTGCGAGCAAAGCGTCGAGGGGATCGCTGCCCAACGGGTGGTCCAGCGCGTTTTCGATGGCCGCACGACGATCAGGCACGGGCTCGAGCGGGTCGTTCGGATAGATGACCTTTGAATCGACCGGCAGACGATGGCGTGTGTATCCCTCGCCCCGATGAAACAAGAACGGCGGGTCGTCCGCCGTCACCGTATGGATGTTGTTCGATCCGTTTGATCGGCTCATTCAGTCCTGCCCGTCAGCCAAGGTCAAACAGGGTCTTGGCCACACCGCTGACGCGCGTATCTACCGCCGACGCGAAGGCGGCTCGATAGTCCGTCAGCGCGAACGGAGCGCCCGTCAACAACGGCAACTTGTCCGCGAGCTTGCCGCACATGTCAATCGCGAGATCGAAAGTCTCGTGCGTGCCGTCGGCAAAACGCTCGGGGCCGTATGCATACGCCGCGCGGATCGTGAGCTCTTTGTACCAAAGCGGCGTCCAGTCCACACCCCGCGGGATGCCCGGCATGCCGACGAGGACGTAGATCCCCGCACTCTTTGTAAAGCGAATGCCGTCGTCGATCGTGGCCGACGACGCCACGCAATCAAAGGTCACCGCGGCGCCGCCGATGACCATCGGCTTGCCCAATTCGGGCTTTAGCACCTCCGCGTCAAGCGTCTCTCCCCAGGTCTTATAGCGCGACATGATCGCGCCCGACGAATCGAGAAAATCGTCCGCGCCGAATGCCGTCGCGATCGCGCGCTGGTGGTCGTGTCTGGCGACGGCCACGATTCGTGATCGGCAACCGGCGGCGCGAAGCGCGAGAATGGTCAGCAGGCCGATCGATCCGCACCCAATGACGAGCACGGTGTCGTCGGGGCGCGGTGACACCTGAAGCACGCCGTGCAGCGCGCACCCGAACGGTTCGATCAACACGGCCACCCGGTCGTCCATGCCGTCGGGGACGCGGTAGAGCTGGGATTCGTGCGCGACCAGCCCCTCGCCGAATCCGCCGCCCGTGTCGCGGCAGAATCCCGTTTGTATGCCGCTCGAGACGCAACCTCGCGTGACGTTTCGGCAAAGCGCGTCGCGACTATTGGCGCACGAATCGCACATCGGATCGATCCCGCGAGCGCGGCACCCGAGCGCCGGGTGCAACACGACACGATCGCCTTCGTGAAACTCCGTCACATCCGCGCCCACCTCCGTGACGTTGCCGACGAGCTCGTGGCCCATGACGAATGGCATCGACGTGACCGGCGCGAGGTATGGGCTGCCGGTCGCGCAGATCGTCGCGAGGTCCGATCCGCAGATTCCGGCCATGCGCGGTTTGATCCGGACCCACTTCGGGGCAGGCAACACCGGCTCGGGCACGTCGCGCAACGAGAACGGCGAAATCCCGGCGGTGTAGAGCCTTCTGAAGCGGCGACCGGCCAGCATCATGAGCGCGTAGCGCGGAATGCTCTTTCGGTATTGAAGCGCTTTCACCCTTGTGCGCTCCCGTTCGCGGTATGCCACGCGTGTATGGGCCAACCGCGTGATCGGGCGGTGGCGGCCAGCGCGCGATCCGGGTTGACGACGTGTGGATGTCCGACGGCTTCGAGCATGGGCAAATCGGCGATGCTATCGCCGTAGGCATACGATTGCGCCAGATCGATCTCGTGTTCGGAGGCGAACGCCAGCACCCGTCGCGCCTTCTCGTCCTTGCCGACGGGTGGCCCGGCAAGCTGTCCGGTAAACCGTCCGTTCTTCTCTACGAGGGTGGCCGCCTCGACGGTATCCACGCCCAGACGCCTTGCGAGCGGAGCCATGATGAAGTCGACCGACCCGGTCACCAGAACGGTCGTGCGACCGGCCGAGTTGTGCTCGGCGACGCACGCCGCCGCCTGCACGAATTGTCGCGGTTGGATCAGCTCGGCGTCGCATTGGGCGACGCGTCCCTTGATCTCCTCGACGGGCAGTCCGGCGTAATCCCGATAGAACGCGATGTTGAGCCTTCCTCGATCGATCTTGTCGAGGAGTAGGTAGTAGATGCACTTCACGAGGTATCCGGCATACCACAAGCGACCCAAGAGGGGCGACATCCGCTTTCGTCGAAAGAACACGTAGTAGTGAACGATGGTCGCGTTGACCAGCGTCCCGTCTACATCGAAGAACGCGGCCACCTTGCGGGATGTTGTTTGGTCCGACGCCATTTCGTTAAGGATCCGTGCAAAAATAATCGGACCGTTTTCCTGGTCGTCATCCTGAGCGAAGCGAAGGATCTCACCTGCAATTCTCGCGAGATTCTTCGCTGCGCTCAGAATGACTTCGCTGCGCTCAGAATAACAGTCGTGCCGATTGAACCAGTTATTCTTCCGCGGATCCTAAACCACGCCCGCAAGACCCGCGACAGCCTCTTGCACACGGGCGGTCAGCTCACGAAAGACCGCGTAGTGGTCGGCGTCCGCATCGATCTCCGGGGGATGGATCGGCGGGGCGAAACGAACCGTTACCACGCCCGGTCTGACGATGCGATGCCCCTTGCGAAACAGTTCGTAAGCGCGATCGACGTGTACGGGCACGATCGGCACGCCCCGTTCGACCGCCAGGACCGCGACACCGATCTTGAACGGCTGAAGCGCACCGCTGATCGACCGAGTGCCCTCGGGAAAGATGAGCAGCCCATCGCCTCGGCTGAGGGCCTCGCCGCACCTCCGAAGCCCCGCGAGACCGTCCGCGTGCCGATCGAACGCGATCGTATCGAACACCTTGCCGAACAGAAAACGCTTGATACCGGTATTAAAAAAATAGTCTTCCGCGCCGGCCACCCAAACCCGCCTCGCCTTGCCGACGGCCGTCAGTACCGACGGCGAATCGAGATGGGACGCGTGATTCGGAGCGAGGATGAACGCCCCGGTCTGCGGCAGATTTTCGCGACCGAACGCGCGGACGCGGACGTAGCTGTGCATGAACGCACCGACACCGCCCCGCACGACCCATCGCAGGGGCACGAGCGGCGCCGGCAGGCGACCGTTTGCCGGCGGTCGGTCTGCGGTGTCGACCACGCGCCGACGCCACCGGTTCTGATCGCGCTTCGCACCCTTTTGCAAGGTACGATCGCCGATGACGCGGACCAGATCGGCGACGCGCACGATCGCCGCCGCCGCCTCGTCGTCAAGCCGCATGTCGTACGCCGCCTCGATCGCCCCGATCAGGTCGATCTTGCCGATGCTGTCGACGCCGAGATCCAGCAGAAGATGATGGGCAGGCGCGATCGCCCTTTCCGGTTTCCCCGTCTTGGAGGCGAGGATGTTTCGCACGACCGCCATAGCCGGATGTTTCGCGAGTTCATCGAGTGAACGAGAGCCCTCGGTCGCTCGGCCGGGGTCGTCCTCGCCGCCCCCTGCCCGGCGCGCCTGCTCACCGAGGACCATATCGCGAATCAGCCCGCGCTTGGCCTTGAGCGTGGAGGTCTTCGGCAGTTCCTTTTCCCAGAAGTGCAGCGCGGCGATGCGTTGGTGCGACGGGAGTTCTTCAGCGATGGTCTCGGCGGCGAGGCGGATTTCACGCTCAATGGAGGAACGATCCCGGTCGGGGGCGGAGTCCGAATCGAGAACGATGACCGCATGGACGGCGTCTCCGTGCCCTTTCGTCGACGGCATGGCAAAGACGCACAGCTCCTTGGTGAACGGTAGATCCTTGTACCGAAACTCCACTTCGTCAGGGTAAACATTCTTGCCGGCGGCGGTGACGATGAGATCCTTGGAGCGTCCGGTTAGAAAAAGGTATCCGTCGGCGTCGCGCCGGCCCAAGTCGCCGGTGCGTAGCCATCCCTCCACGAGCAATTCCTCTGTGGCCGCCGGGTTGTCCAGATACCCTTGTGTGACGCTCGGACCGCGCACCCATAGCTCGCCGACCGCGTCGGCGTCCTGGTTGCGAATCTCCGTCTCGACGTTCTCGAGCGGTCGCCCGACCGATCCCGCTCGGCAGGCGCCCAACGGATTGATCGAAATCACCGGCGAGGTTTCCGTCAATCCGTATCCTTCGCAGACGGGAAAGCCCATTCGTTGGAACGCGTCATAGAGCGCCGGATCAAGCCGCGACCCGCCCGAAACGAACATCCGTAGGCGCCCGCCGAACTGTCGATGAACTTTCCCGAACAGCAGCTTGGCGAACCGACGACCCGTGAGATCGGACGCGACACCCAACGATCGAAAAAGGGTGCGCACGAACCAGTTGGCCTCGGCGACCTTGCTCGAAATACCATCGTGGAGCAACCTCAGCAAACGCGGCACGACCAACATGACGGTCGTGCCGGTCGATTGCATCGCGGACGTGAGTTCCGAACCCTTGAGCTGGTCGACGTAGGTAATCGTCGCGGCGCACGCGATGGGCACGAGCAAGCCCCCGGTAAACTCGAAAGCGTGATACATCGGCAGGACCGATAGGAATTCGTCCGTCGGGTAGATCCGATGCACGTTGACCAGCGCGCTGGCGTTGGCGATGAGATTCCGATGCGTCAGCTGGACCGCCTTTGCCGCAACCGTCGTACCCGACGTGAAGAGGATCGACGCGACTTCCCCTCCGTCCATCGCGATCGGATCGGGCGCGGCGTCTCTCGACGCACCGGGCGGCGGGACGAACGGTTCCGCCATTTCGACCAGTTCGACGTCGCCTGATTCGCGCGCTTTCTTCAGACCGTCGAGCGTCGAGCGCGTCGCGCACATGAGCTTCGCGGCGGCAAAGCGCGCGGCGGACCATGCTTCCGAAGATCGCAACTGGGGATCGAGCGGAATCGCCGTCAACCCGGCGCGCATTGCGGCGAGGTACGTCAGTGCCCACTCGGGGCAGTTGTCTCCGCAGATCGCGACGCGGTCGCCGGGCACAAGACCCCGCTCGACGAATCGCCGCATGATCGCACCGGTTCCCTGGAGCGCTTCGTCGTAGCTGTAGCGGATCCAACGGCCCTGGCGGCGGACCTGAAACGCGGGTTTTTCCGGGAATCGCCTCGCGGATCGTTGAAAGACGTCGAAGAGGTCCCGACCTTCCAGCGATTCGCCGCCCGGCTCCGCCGCCCGGCCGGGATCGGCCGCCAGGATTCGCCGGGTCGGCTCCGAACCGGATCGCAGCACGTACGCCCTCAACCCCGGCACATGTCGGTTGACGAGGTAGTCCCGCCAGTCGATCCGCGCGACGTCGAATTTGAATTCTTCGCGGTCGGTCGGATGCATCTGCTCCGCCAATCGCAGCAATCCGTCATCGGCGAAACGACCCTCGAAGTGCGTATACGGGCTGTAGATCTTCGCGAAGTAGATGACCTGATCGATCTGCCGCGCGGTCGCCGAGAGCCGCCGGGCGCGCTTGCTGTTCTTGTTGAAGCGCGTGAGCCAATCGCGCAACCGGTTGACCCGGCGCAGACGGCGCTGCCATCGACGAATGAACGATTCCCGCTCCTCGATGCGCAGGGGGCCTGGTCGAATCGGTCGGCCCCGCTCGTCCATCATCGGTCGCCGGCGATATGCCTCCTCCAGCGACGTCGCGACCTCGGTCGTCGTCAGGGGATTGCGATCGCTCGAAGCGCATTGATAGATCGTCAAACGATCGCGATTCGGTTCGACCTCGAGACCGGCCATCATCGCGTTGACGACGAGGTCGACCGGGATGAAATCGAGCAGCGCGCCGCGGCGCGCGGGAAACTCCTTCAGTTGGCCGCGGCCATAGGCGACGATGATCGGGTCCGCCATCCTGAGCCCGTCGATCCAACCGGGCGCCGGTTCTTCATAGCTGCCCTCGATGATCGCCGGTCTGAAGATCACCAGCGGGACGTTGCCGCGATCGCGCGCGATGAGCTGCTCACCGATCCATTTGGTGAACGTATAGGTGTCGTGCCACCCGTTGGCCCGCGCAAATCTCATTCCCGCGTCGATCAACTCGCGCCGACAGGCCTCCGTTTCCGGACCCAAACGGGTGCATATCTCTTCCGCCTGCGCTTGCAGCAACTCGACAAGTGCGTCAAGATCGAACGCGCCGTTTTCCCCAAGGCGCGGCAGCGATTCACGGGCGCTTTGCGGCGCAGTCATGTCTTCGACGATCCTGCCGCTTCTCGCGCCGCAGACGTAACACGTCGATACGTGCATGAAAGGCACATCCCCGCAATCCCGCGCGAATCGGAGCAGACGCGGCGGACCCAGCGTGTTCAGATCGACCGCCAGGTCCAACCTCTCGTCGAACGTAACGGTGGCCGCGCTGTTTACGACCAGCGTGATCTTCTCGGTGAGCGCCCGGTAGGCGTCCTCGGTGAGCCCCATGCGCACCTGCGTGAGGTCGCCGGCGACCACGTGGATTTTCTCTTCGCAGAGGCGATCAAAGCCATGCCCGAGCGATGCGCGGAGCCGGTTGAACGCGCTGGACCCGAGCACGTCCCGCTCGACCCGTCTCGCCGCCGATGATCGCCCCGACCGCGAACGAACGAGAAGGTGAATGCCGCCGATCGAATCGACGCTGCGAAGCATCTTTTCGACGAAGGCCCGCGCGAGGAAGCCCGTCGCACCGGTAACGAGGATATGGTGCCCCGCGAGACGGTCCCTAATGCGCTGAGGTTGTGCTGTCGATTTCGTCGTCAATGGTCAACGCTCCGCCGCCGCAAGGGTCGGTGGGCTGTTCTGTCGTTGATGTCCGGGGATCGCCAAGACCATTCGCGACCTCCCGCCACAGGCGGTTGGCCAGGGCACGCGCGGTCATGGCCTCCACCTCGTCCGCGGGAATCGCCTTGCCGAACACGAGCCGCACCGATCCCGGTCGGATCTTATACACGCCACGACGGAGCACCGCCCGCGTGCCTTGGATCGAGAACGGCACGATCGGCAGTCCCGCACGTTGGCATATCTTCATCGCACCCTGGCGAAATGGCAACATCTCGCCGTCCGGGCTCCGAGTTCCCTCGGGAAACATGACCAAGGAGACCGGATCATGCCGCATTCGGCTGAGCATCCGGGCCAGCGCCCGGTGGGTCTCGCGGGGGTGTTTGCGGTCGATGGGGATGTACCCGTAGCGGCCCAGATCCCAGCCGAAAACCGGTATGCGAAACAATGAAGACTTCGCCAGAAACCGGACGTCGCCGCGCGTCGCCTCGCAGATAATCGCAATGTCCAACGCGCTCTGATGGTTCCCCACAAAGAAAAACGGACCGCCGCCGGCAAGGTGCTCCGACCCTTCGATCGACAGGCGAACACCGGCGACGATGAGCGTGTAGTGCGACCATACATAGCTTACGAAATCGCAAAATCGGCGCGAGGGATAGATGAGCCCGGCGATCGCCAGCAGCGTGCAGAGCGTAGAGACGATCGTCATCGAAACCACCGCGACGAGGATCGCCCTGAACATCGCAATCGTACCCCGAATATTTGGCCCCTACGACCGGCGCGAAACCGATCGCGCGTCCGTCGCACCGCCGCCAAGCCGGTGGCCGGTGGCGTCAAAGCCGGCCGATCGTCCCCTGGGGTGATTCAAGTGTCAAGGTGGGAATACGCGCGGGCCGCTTGATGGAACATACGCTGAGGTGGTTCAGGGGCCGAAGCGTTGCAAGTGCCCCTGCCATCCTCGTCGTAGAGGCCGTCGTCGCGCGCAGCTCAGCGCGACACCTTCGACGACTCCGTGGCGCACTCGACCGAGACGTGCCCGGGTGCAGGCGTTATTCGGTCATGGTTCGGTTCGCGCAGCCTCGAATGAGCTAATAGGTGCCGCATTGATCGCATCGGGGCATTCGCCAAGCCCTTACACCTTGCCTTCCAAGGCTTCCGGGTGTATACTGGGTGTATACTGGGTGCGGTACGTGCTGTCGATCCAGAGGCGAATGCAGTGGCGAGTCACCATGGGCCGAGACCGAACGGAGCCTCCTCTCGCGTGGTCAACCCCACCCTGCGGATCGCCTGCCGGCAGTCCAATACCGACGGCACGGCTATACCGCTACGACGACGAAGCGCATTTCTTCCAACACACCTGTTAGCTTGGATTGCCTCGGCCGCCGGCACGGCGTGGTTGATTTGGTTCTTTTCAACGGATCCGGCGATACTGCGGTATCTACCTACGTCGTACGTACTCCACGTACATGGGTCGGATAGCACGCTTGCGATAGACGCGGCCGAGGAGCTGGGGCGCCGCTACCAAGCCGGCGCGCTCACGCCGGATCAGTGCGGGCAGTTCTTGCGGCAGGGCGTTCGAGTGAACTGGGAGGCACACGCGCGCGCCGGGCACATCCTTTTTCTTGACGGGCTCAACTCTTGGACGACGGTTAAAAGCCACCTCGATGTATGGTGCTTCCCTGTCGATTTGCTTGGACCGCTGATCGACTTCGAGCAAGTTGTCGTATCGCTCCATATCGACGGGGAGCTTCTTCAATGGCCATCGCTCGAAGACCGGGGATTAGCTGAATTGGCAAACTACGTAACCGTTGACGAGGTCACGAAACTGACGGTCTTCGCGAGCGATTTTGCGGCCAATCTTTCGATCCGCTCGTTTTTTGTCGATATCGGTGCCAATCCGTCGCCGCGCGTAGCAAAGGTCGTTGGGCCGACGGGCCTGACCTTGCGAAGTAGGGCATCCGGATCCCACGTAATCAAAATCGATTCGGTCATCGTTGCACGGGACGTCGGATCTCGGTCGATCATCGCCGCGTGGGTGGATAGCGCCTCTCTTGTTGCCGAATTCAATTCGCCGCCACCATTGATAATAAAGACTCAGACGATCTGGATCGGGGGTTTCCCGGATTCCGGTAAGGCGGCGAGTTGGCATGGCGCGATCATCATCGATGATAATAATTGATGACATGGTTGTGCCGATCCACGCCACTTCATCCTCACGATGAATGGGAGCACGTCACGTAGTCGGCTCACACGTCCGTCCCACAATCGAATCCGGAGCAACGGCGCCTCGTCCTGGTAACGGTGATGGATGTTGCGTACAGGGTGGTCAAGCGAAATTGAAGGCGACCGCGCATCGCCGGCTACGCGTACCGCCGCGCGAGGCGCGTGAGGGCGGCTTCGGATTCCGTGAACCGTGCGAAGCGGCGCTCCTCCTCGCGAAACGCCCGTGTGTGGACGGACCGGCGACCGTTTTGCCACCGCGCGCCGTGCTTCTTGTGCAACAGCTCGTGATAGACGACGAAATCGACGACGAACGCCGGCACGTCGGGCGCGTCCAACGAGCAGCTTATGCTGACGGTGTCGTCGGCCGAGGCGTAATACCCGAACCTGCAACCGGTGACCCGATCGCTCCATTTCAGATGGGGACGCGGCATCCTTCCGTCGAAGTATTCCCGATTGACGCGGGCGAAGGACACCGCCAGATCGTGCGCCGCGCCCGCGGCTGCCCCCTGGGCGAACCCGCGGCCATCGATCGCGGTGCGCACGGATTCATATGCCGCACCTTCGGTCCTGCGAATCACCTCCTCGCGCTCTCGTATTCCCGTGAAAATCCACGCGGCCAGCGAGCGGAACGCACCCTCGTCGAAAGTGATCATCGGCGTGGGCAGTCTTACGCACGTGCCGTCCGGGCGGCTTTTGACCCGGTACAACCCGCTCATCGGTCGAAAATGCACGAGAACGGGGCCGGGAAACCGCGTGGACGATCGCGCGAATTCGTCCATGAGCGACCCGGCGGTCCGAACCGCGACGACGTATTCGTCGAATCGCTCGCGTTGGCTGAAGTATGTGATCCACCCGACGATGCGCCCGGTTTCCGGTGTGAGATGGTCCTGGGCAATCCCGTGCGTTCGCATCTGGTCGCAGTGGGATGCGCACATGTCGCAGATCGAGTCGAAGAGTTCGGCGGAACGATCGTCGGTCGCATGTCGCGCGAGATCATCCAGCAAAGCGTCGAATCGCGAACGAAGACCCATGAATCGGATGCTGCCGGGCCGGTGCTCATCATCGGGGATGCTCCGGTCCACCGAGGCGTTGGACCAGTCAACCCCCTGGAGGTACAGAAACGCCCGCCGACTCGGTCCCGGAAGCGCTGCGAGACCGGCGGTATTGGCCGCGACCCGCTCGTTTATCATGCCCAGCGCATCTGCGACTCGTTCCCGGAATGCGGCCAGCTTGTCCGCGCTGATCGGTCGAGAGAGCGCGCCGCGCGCGTCGGCGGCAAGCCGGACCAAGCCCCGAACACGGATCCTCCCTGACCCCATCGATGCATCCTCCTGACTGACGCCGTCGGCGTCGGCCGCGGCATACACCGCCGCCTGTCCGCCACGCGATGACCCTTCCGCGCGCACGGACCATCGCCAATGCTCGGAAGGCGAAAGAGCGAGCCGCAGACGATCAATTCGCTCGGACCGGTGTGATCGCGCGAACCCAATCCCGCGACCCAGCGCAGGCCTTCCGGTTCCACGCGCTCATTGAAAGCGACGCATCACGGGCACGGATCGGTGTGGAGCGGGTTGTCGAGGTAATCGGTCCCGGCGAATGCATCGAGCACCGCCAGTACGTCGTCGAAGTCGATGACCACATTCGTTACCGCGTGCTCGAGATCGGTTCCGAAGAACGTGCAACCGCTGAAGAACTCGCCCGAGAAACCGTCCAACGTGCACACGATGTCGTCGAAGTCGATCGGACCACCGGTGTCGTTCGTGTCCGCCCAGTTCCAAGTCTGCGCGGTTGTGCCTTCAGACACTGCGCCGCCCGGGGTCTCGACCTGTACGGTATAGCTGGTGCCCGGCAGCACGGCGTCGTCACTGATGTTGATCGTCGCCCAATCGCCGGGCGTGAGGAATACCGGCGTGGCCCCCAGCCGGGAGACGCTGTGTCCGTTGATGAGCTCCGGCAACTGCGCGTAGAGTGCCACGCACGGTTCGTCGTCCGACGTGATGAACAGTGCCACGGTCTCGGCACTCGGCGGCGGTGTCACGGCGAGGTAGCGCGAGCCGACGCCTTCGATCGCGGCGGCGTCGACGTCGCAACCGTCGGGAATACCGTCACCGTCGGAGTCGATGTTGTCGTCAAAACCCTCGCACACGTCGATGCAATCGGGCACACCGTCGCCGTCGCTGTCGTCATCCGGAACGCCGCATCCACACACACCGGGGTCGGTCTTGTTCTCATCGAACGGGCACCCGTCGCAATCGTCGATGGCGCCGTCGTTGTCGGTGTCGGTTTCGCAGCCGTCCGGTATGGCGGTGGTGTTGCAGTCCGGGCACAGCGGACAGAGCGCAGGCACCTCGCACTCGTC
>JADFHG010000494.1 GCA_022567365.1 Planctomycetota bacterium
ATTGACGACGGTCTGGATCTCGCCGTGTGCGCGCTGCGATTCAACGATCCGCGCACCGAAAATCCCGACGATCCGCCGGCCGGACAGGTGTTGCGCGTCCGGCAAATGGCGGCGGCGGCGCTGGGCGCGATCGGCGATGCCAAGGCGCTGCCGGGCCTCGCCGAACAGATGCGGTCGAATCCCGATCCGCGCGTCCAGGTAAGCGCGGCCGGAGCGATCCTGGCCATCGTGGAGAAGGACCGTAAAAGGGGCCTGCCCTTCATGGCCGACGGCTCGTCTTCGCGCAACGACAAGAGAACGAAGAATCCCTAATGCACCGTCATGCTTGAATCGCCGGGTTCGACCGAGAGGGCGAGGCTCCTGCGGTGAAGGCGGGGCTTGCGCCGAGCCAACGTCGTGCGTTGCCAGTAGAGCAAACGACTGGGTGGAGCACTTCCTACGGAGGTGGGGTAGCCGATGATCGTCGCGGACGGGGGTGGCCGTTCTTGTACGGCCCGCTTCGTCGATCAATTGGAGTGCGAATCCACGAGTCGGCCATCGTCTCCCCCATGTCCAAAGGACATGGGCCACCCGGCCGACACAATTGATCCTCCGTGGCGCGCGGAGGTGTAGGGAGCAAGAACCGTTTCTGAAGTGAACCGAAAAGCCGTTGTGCTGCTATCCGGCGGCCTCGATTCCGCCACCGTGGCGGCGATGGTGAAACGCGACGGATTCGCAATCCATGCGCTGTCGTTCCGCTACGGGCAACGGCACGCGGTCGAAATGGAGGCGGCCGGCCGGGTGGCGGAGTCGATCGGGGTTCTCGAACATACGTACCAGACCATCGACCTTCGCGCCTTTGGTGGGTCCGCCCTGACCGACGACCTCGACGTTCCGAAATCGGCCCGCGTCGAGGAGATCGCTGCCGGCATCCCGATCACCTATGTTCCGGCCCGCAACACCATCTTTCTCTCGCTTGCGCTCGGCTATGCGGAGGTGATCGGTGCGCGTGACATATTCCTGGGTGTCAACGCCGTGGACTACTCCGGCTATCCCGACTGCCGCCCCGAGTTCATCGCCGCGTTCGGTGCCCTCGCCAACCTGGCCACGAAGGCCGCGATCGAGGGCGCCCTATTCACCATTCACGCACCGCTCATCTCGATGAACAAGGCGCAAATCATCCGCACCGGCACCGATCTCGGCGTGGACTTTTCCCGCACACACAGTTGTTACGATCCCACGCCCGACGGGGCCGCGTGTGGACAATGTGATAGCTGCCTCTTGCGCCGCCAGGGTTTCCAGCAGGCGGGCATCGCCGACCCAACCCGATACGCCCGCGCCGATTGAGCGGCACACGATGAATACAACCGCGCACCTGAATATCGGCGCGTGCGCGGATGGGCCGGTAGGTGTCGATCAGGCGGGCGTCGACGACTTGATGATCTTTAACATCTGCTTGAAGCGGTCGGTATCGCAGCGGCGACACAGCTCGAACAGGACGCTCTCGACCGTCGTCACGTGAACGCCCGCTTCGCGCATCCTGGCTAGCGCGATGTCGTGGTCCATCTCGCCTCTCGACGCCGTGGCGTCGGCGCAGACGAAGACGTCGTAGTCCATGACGGCGAGGTCGAGCGCCGTCTGGAGCACGCACACGTGTGTCTCGATTCCGGTGATGACGATCTGAGGCCGATCCAACTCGAGCAGCGCGTCGCGAAGTGGTCGCTCGCCGCAGGCGCTAAACGTCGGTTTTTCGAGAATCTTCGCGCGAGCGGTGACCAGTCGCGCCTTGACGGTCGGATCCGTCGGACCGATTCCTTGCGGATACTGCTCGGTCGCCAGCACGGGCACGCCGAAAATGTGCGCGCCGTCCAAGAGCTTGCACGCGGCCTTCAGCACCGCGGCATGTTCGCGTACGAGCGGCAGCAGTTTTGTCTGCACGTCGATCACGAGCACCATCGCGCGGTCGACGTCGAGTGTATCGGGGCGAAGCATTCTCAGACTCCGTGGTCACACGAAGGGTATGAACGCGGGTGACGGTGCCGCACCAGCGGGAATGGCACCTCCAACGGCCTGCTATACGTCATTGGGTACGAATACCCAGCGGCTTGCGTCGGGCACGTAGTCCAGCAGTTCATCCGGCGAAAAATAGAGCGCGATCTCGGTCTCGGCCGACTCGGGCGAATCGCTCCCATGTACGAGGTTGTAGGACCGGCTCGCGCCGAAATCGCCACGAATCGTCCCGGGGGCGGCTTCGTAGCCGAATGTCTTGCCCATTAGCATCCGGGCGATATCGATAGAGCGGTCGCCCGCGAGCACCATCACGACGACGGGTCCGCTCGTAATATACTCGATCAGGCCCGGATAGAAGGGCTTGCTCTTGTGCGGGGCGTAGTGCCGTTCCGCCAGCTCGCGGGCAATCCGCATGAGCTTCATGCCCGCCACGATGAGGCCCTTGTCTTCGAAGCGCTGGATGACCCGTCCGATCAGACGCCGCTGGATGGTGTCCGGTTTTAGAATAATCAAAGTACGTTGCACGTAGTGAATCCTCGAATTTCTTTTCGTTACCCGTGGTGGTTTGATGGTCCAACGATCACCAAGCACCGATGTTGAAGAACCCGATGGCCGTGTCCTTGGCCCATATCCCAGGCGCTTTGCGGCCGCCACCGGGGATGGGCCGCTACCGGGATTGTGCCGATGTGGCCGGGCACGGTCAAGTCGGCGCGCAGCCCTTGCGGTCAATCGTCCCAAGCGATGACGAAGTCTCCCGCGACGCTGACGCGCCGCCCGTCGCTCGTGTGGAACTCGACCCAATGTTCTTCATAATCGTAGGAATGTGAGATACGTCCTCCCATCGCTCGACGCCGCCCTTGGCGTATGTTTCGATGTATGTGGCATGATTGGCCCACCCCGCGAATGCGCTCAGCGAAACGACCGTGGCAAGCAACCGACGTTTCATCGTGGAGCCTCCATTTCGTGTTCACTCGGTTTCATTCGATCTTCGCGATTGTATGCGACGAGAGGGCGGATGCCGAGCCGTGGATTCGTCCTCCTTAGAGTGCGTCCTAAAACCGGCCGA
>JADFHG010000495.1 GCA_022567365.1 Planctomycetota bacterium
GGGGGCCGTTGTATTGGCGATTGCCGGTGGGGCGGGAACGGCGTCGGCGGGTTCGCACTTGTGGCAGATCAACGAGGTCTTCAGCACCGCCGACGGCACGATTCAGTTCATCGAAATGAAGGAGTGTTGCGGGGCGTCCAACGAGATCTTCCTAAACGGCAAGTGGGTCCGTAGCGATACGACGGGCGCGCAGTTCGATTTCACGGCCAACCTGCCGCCGGGCACCACGGCCAACAAACACCTCCTTCTGGCGACGGCGGGTTTTGCGGCGCTACCCGGCGCGCCGACGCCGGACTACATCATTGCGGACGGCTTCTTCTCGACCGACCACGACACCCTTACCTATTGGTTCTACGCGGCCGCGACGTTGGTGTTCGGCCCGGGTGATCTACCGACAAACGGGATCGACTCGCTCAGCGCGGACGGCACGACGGGCGTAAACTCACCGACCAATTTCAACGATGAGACCGGGTCGATCGATGCGGGGAGTTGTGCCCTTCAGGCAGACGGTTCGCCGTGCGATGACAACGACGCGTGCACCGGACCCGATGTCTGTTCCGCCGGCAGGTGCGACGGACCATCCAACGTCAAGCTGTTCGCCGACGTCGCACCGATCTTCGGAACGGTCGATTTCGACGACATCCTGTGCATCCTCGACGGCTTTGCCGACTTCGCGCTCTGTCCCGACGGGGACATCATAGGTGTCGGTGCCGTCTGTGAGTCCGGCACGAACGGTATCGACTTCGACGACGTGACGGCGGTGCTGGATGCCTTTGGCCACTCGGCCGCGTGTCCCGACCCGTGCCCGCCACGGGCACCCTAGTGTACCGCCGCGCACAGACTTGCGGGTTGGGCGGCGACCCAAATCCGAACCGCGACCGTGAGGGAGCGGACTTCGCTATGCCTATCGCTCAACGCCAACTCGCAAATTCTGGGTTGGCGGCACACTGTTGCAGTGATTCAAACAGATGGCTTTGACCGGCCCCCGACCGTGAGAGAGGCCGCGTGCGTTCATTGGTCAAGCCGCTTCCTGACGGGCGCGGTTCGGTTGAGGGTACACCTCCCCAATTGCGAATCACTGTAATAGGGTTCGCTGACGGAGCACCACACGGCGGTTTTCGTCGTCCAACACCGACGACACGACGTTCTTCACGCGGCTGCCAACGTCTGCGCGTCCGCGCATTCAGGGTGATTTCTTCGCTGCTGCTTTTCCGTCCTTGTATTCGATCTTGCATCGAGGACACTTGCCGTCAAGGACCATCGCGGCGGCGCATAGTTCGCATTTTTCGGCAAGTGCGATGGCCCGAACGAGAATCTCGGCTTCCCTGGCCGCCGGCTCGTAGTGCCGCTTGTCCGCAAGCGCGACGTGCCCGACCATCCCGACCTTGCACACGTCACACCAACCATACTTCGCCGCGTTGGCCTTGCATGCGCTGCATTTGATATCCGCACGGCTCCTGATCTTGCCGTGGGCGAGGTGGTAGTTCAATCGAGACACGTACGCCTTGCCGCGCAGGAAGCCCATGCGGCATTTCTCGCAAAAGCCATCGGTCTCGAGCGCCTTCTTGCACGATTCACACTTGATGCTCGCCGGATTGATGTCGTGACCATGTGCGTCGAGCGCCTCAAAGAGCGCGTGTGATGGGATACGAAACCCCGCGACGTAGCCGACCTTGCATGCCGCGCACCAACCATTGTCCACGCGCGCGGTCGCGCACGCGCAGTCCGGCGTTGCCGGCGCGGGCGTCGGCGACGTCGCCGCAAATCCAATCGTCAGCAGGATGTTGACGTACATCTTTCTTTGCTCCCCCACGATGCCTGCGTTGCAATTCGATCACAGTTGTAAGGCGATTGTAGCCGGATGAACTCGAATCGGCCAGCGGAGGCGCGTCTTCGGCCGCCGCCGCAAGGGCTCGCCCAATTGCAGGCGTCCAGCCCAACGATCTTGAGGATCGTCACCGTGCCGAGCCCGTTGGTACAGTAGTGGGCCGCGGGCTTCAACTTCGCCGGATTCCACGTCGCGGCGCGATGACTTTTGTGCCATTACTCCGTCAGAAGCGCCTCGATCCGGTCGAGCCCCTTGTCGATTTGTTCCATGCTCAAGGCGTATGACAGACGGATATGTTCATCCAACCCGAACGCGATTCCGGGCACGACGGCGCACCCGGCATCGGTGATGAGTCTCTCGGCGAACGCGGCTGATCCGTCCGCACCGAGCTTGCCATATGCCCCGGACACATCGGGAAAACAATAGAACGCCCCGTCCGGCTGCGCGCACGTCACCCCGGGAATGGCGTTGAGGCGCCTGCACATGTGTTTGCCGCGCCGCTCGAATTCGTCGCGCATCGCCGCGACGACGGCCGGATCGCCGTTGAGCGCCGCCGCGAGCGCGGTCTGTGTAAACGTCGCGGCTCCGCTCGTACTTTGCGATTGCAGCTTGGCCATCGCCTTGATCAGATCCACCGGACCGGCCATGTATCCGATCCGCCAACCGGTCATGGCGTATGTCTTCGACCCGCCGTTGAGCGTGATGGTTTGGGCGTAGGCGGCCTTCCCGGTCGCTGCATAGCTACACGTCTTGCGGTCGCCGTAGATCAGACGATCGTAGATCTCGTCGGATAGAACGATCAGATCGTGTTGGCAAAGAACATCGGCGAGCGCGCCGATCTCGTCGGTCGAATACGTCGCGCCGCTCGGATTGCTCGGCGAGTTGAAGATGAACATCTTCGTGCGCTCGGTGATCCCCGGCAAGACGTCCTCCGGTGTGAGCTTGTAATCGCGCGACTTGTCGCCGCGCAGGAAGATGGGTATGCCCCCGGCCAGCTTGACGATCTCGGGGTAGCTTACCCAGTAGGGGACCGGGATCAGTACCTCGTCGCCCGGCTCGATCAGCGTGTGGACGGCCAAATAGACGGCCATCTTGCCGCCGGCCGTTACGATGATCTGTTCCGGCGCGTAATCGAGCCCGTTCTCTCGGCGAAGCTTCTCGCAAATCGCGCGCTTGACGACCGGAGTGCCCGATGCGGGCTTGGCGTATTTGGTATCACCCGCGC
>JADFHG010000496.1 GCA_022567365.1 Planctomycetota bacterium
TTGGCTACGACGTTCACAAGGGCCGCTTCGCCATTGGCGCCGCCGGTAATCCAAGCACCCGCGCATGTGCCGGGTCCAATGGGGAAAGCGCCCACGACCGCACCGGCGACCGGCATCGCTCCCCCGTTGCCCTGCGACCCATCCGGCACGGCCAACACCATTACCGCAACGCTCGCGCCGAAACGAACCGTCACCTCGAGCGTTGTTGACGAGACGTTGCCGCAACCGTCGTCAGCGGTGTAGGTGACAACGGTCGTTTCCCCCGACGCGAACATATCCGGGGCGTCGATGCTGATGGCGGGCGCGCCGCCGCCGTCGTCCTCCGCACCGGCTTCGGGAAGCGCGACATCGACGAAGCCGTCGCAGAATTGGTCGATGACTTCGATCGGCGTCTGATCGACCGAAAGCTCGGGCGCGATCGTGTCAACGACCGTAACCGTCGTCTCGCAATCTACCATTTCGTATTCATTGGCCACCGACAGCGTGACCGAACATTCGACCTGACATTCCTGTGAGGCATCGAGCGTGAGCACCGTCGTCTCGGCCGCAGCGTCGTCGAAGAACGCGGCCGGGCAGTCGGTGGACCATTCGTAGGAAAGCCCGGCGCCGCTCGGATCACTCGAGCCGCTTGCATCGAGGGAAATCGTCGTGAGCACTCCGGTCGATTCCGCGAAGTAGGGACCGCCGGCGTCGCAGACCGGCGGGTCCGACGTCTGCGATTCTTCGTCGGGTGGAAGGAACCGAAAGTTGTCGAACCCGACGCCGCCCCAGTCGGTGTTGTCGATCGTGATGCCCGCGATGTCGTCTCCTTCGCTCGTAAACACATAGGTCGTGTCCATGATATCGCTGACGACTTGGACGCCGATCGGCATCGCGCTTCGATTGAAGAACTGTACGGTAATCGTGCCCGAGTTCGTGCCCACGACGTCGAATGCTATGACTTGCTGGTCTCGTTCGTAGAGAATGCTGATGGCGCCGTCGGCGATGGCCTGTGGATCGGGAAAGCCCAGCGGGCCGATCCCGTCGACAATCGTCGTGCCGAAAATAGCGAGGACGTTGACACCGATGGCGGCATCCACGGTGTCGTCCATCGTCAGGGGCGCCGTCGGCGCACCGGTGATGAAGTCAAACCCCTCGACCGGCGTGTTGACCTGACCAAAAAACCGCTCGCCAAACGTGACGCCGAGCTCTTCGTTTTCGATGATCGAAAAGGCGCTACCGAGAGGCCCGGCAAACTCCGCGAGATCCTCGAGGTCGTACACGGGAATACCCGTCACCTCCCCGCCGATGACCACTTCGGCGTGGGCGACCGACGCGGGCATCAACATCAGAGCCGTAACCAACAGCAATCCGGATGAGCCCCGTCTCGCAGTGTGCATGATCCGCTTCCTTCCCATCGCACCGACGTGCCCAAACCGCACGTAGATCCGTGAGCCCCCCCGTCAATGACCTCGACCGAACTCACGCGTGCAAGAAGGCCGGCTCGCGCGGTCAAGGTGTGCCTCATCGAAGCAACGCCTCGACGGACGAGACGCCCGATCGACCCAGTGGTCGATGAGGGTCATCGAAGGACACATGTCGCCAGTTAGGTTGTATGATATCGAAACGTGTCGTGCGTCGCTTCGCGACCTATAACCTCGCACGCCGCAAGACCGCCAGGCGAATGTTTCAACGATTCACAACGCACCACGTCGGCCAAACGCATTCGTAAATGGGGCGATAATAATTGGTCGATGTTGATCGCGCCCGTCGCCGGTCCGATACACGTCGAGGCAGAGTTCGCAGCAAGGCCTCGGGGCGCGAGTAATGGACGAACCCAACGCACAAACCAACCATGACCCAAGACCGGAGCGGGTCCGCGCGGCGTCTGCGGCGGATGTCCATGGTGCGAATCGCGAAGACCGTCGCGATCTCGTTCGCCGCGGCGTGAAGCTCGCGTTCGTCGCCCCAGTGATTACCACGTTTTTCGCCAAGGACGCATACGCCGCGGCAAGCGTAATGAGCTGCTACCCAACCGGTCAAGCATGCGGCGCGGGCACGGAACCGTGCTGCGACGGTCCTTGCTCGCTCGGTGTGTGTCCGTGACGAAGACTGAATGACCTAGGAGTCTTGACCGCGACTCACATCCTCGCGCCTCGGCCAACGTGCTCCGCGTCCATCTTGTGAAGTATCGACGGGCGCGGGTGGGGTCGATCGACATCGCCCTGAGATCCTGATCACGCAGGCGCTCGTCGGGGGCCTGTTCGACCCTGGCCAATAGCCGCCGAACCCACTGCGGCGCGGAACCGTTCACGTCAGTGGGTCGGCACCGCTTGCAAGGTCGATAACCCGCCGGCAGCGCATCCTGAATCGTAGCCAAGAACTCGACGTTCGCGGGCTTGGGTTTGCGCGCGGGGCACGTCGGTCGGCAGAAGATGCCGGTCGTCTTGACCCCGACGAGGAAGATTCCGTCGTACGCCGCATCGCGCCGGCGAAACGCCCGGTCCATCTCCGCTATCGACGGTAGTTGTCTCATGGTCAGCAGAATACGGCGCCCAAGTGCCGGATTCTACCGATTTTTGAGCGCGGATGTCGGATGCTCGAGACCGCTCAAGCGACGGGCGATTCGGTAATGGAAGCCGCAACCAGGCGGCACCGATAGCACGGTCAGGCTCGCGATTGCTGCCACCTGGCGGAGGGATCGACCCAGACCTGTGACTAAGAGTGCGCCGCTACGCAGGTGCGCCTGGCAGCCTGTTGAAAAAGTAGCGGCCGCCCCCCGTGGCGGCCGTGGAACACCCAGGAACGTGGGTCAATGAAACCGCCGTCCGGTTTTTCAACAGGCTCCTACGTCCGCCACGGGCGGCGGACGCTACCGAGCGTTGGCCGAAACTCCCCAAACACGTCGGCGCGGGCGGCGAATCAGACCGCGAGCGCGTCGATCAGGGATGGCGAGAGGAACTCCCCAAGTTGCTTGAGGGCGCGGCGCTCGATCTGCCGGATGCGCTCCCTGGTCACACCGAACCGCTGGCCGAGCTGTTCGAGGGTCATGGTGTTGCCGGAT
>JADFHG010000497.1 GCA_022567365.1 Planctomycetota bacterium
AGCCCCACGTGAGTCCGCAAGGAGAACCATCGAATGACAAGACGACTTTTCTTGCCCGGGCTTATTTTCGCGATAGCCGCACCTGCCGTTCTTGCCCAGTCGACTACGCATTCGACCACTCGTGGTGGGGACGATTCCGCCGTCGAGGCATCCAAGAAGCCGAGCGTTCGAGCGTTTCTTCGTAAACGGGTCAATGTTGACTGGGACGAGATGTCATTCGAGGAAGTGGTCGATTGGCTGCGCGACGAGGGATCAATCAACGTCGTGCCCCGCTGGCCGGCGCTGAATGCCGAGGGCGTCGAGCGTGACACGCCTGTGACGTTGCGGCTTCGTGATGCGACCGTCGCGAACGTGCTCGAGGAGACGCTCGACCAACTCTCCGACAGCGGAACTGTCCGATACCGCGGCGTTGAAGGCACCATGACGATCTCGACGAAGACGGACTTCGAGCGCAAACTTCACCTCCGCGTCTATGACGTGACCGATTTGCTCATAGACGTTCCGAACTACGGTCAGGATGCGCCGAACATCGATCTGCAGCAGGTAGCGCAGACGTCCGGCGGTCAGGGCGGCGGCGGCCAATCAATCTTCTCCGGATCCAGCGGCGGCGGCCGGGACCAAAGCAGCAACCGGGATTCGGAGCAGATCGCGGAGGAACGTCAGCGCCGTCTCGATATCATGATCGACATGATTATCCAGACAATCGAGTTTGAATCATGGGTCGACAACGGCGGACGTGGTTCGATCATCGGCTACAACCAAATGCTCATCATCCGCAACACCATCGAGGTCCACGAGGAGCTCGCGGGTGTCTTTGCGCTGGACTAGCGGCTCGAGGGACTGCGCGGGTCAGCCGCAAAGCGCCCGGGTGCTCCGGCGATTCTGTTGTCGCACGCCGGCCGGTTTGCCTTCATTTACGCAGGATCAACCGTTAGGGGGCTTGTGTGCGCTGCGGCGCCGTTGACGGACCGCGCTCGTAACACACCGTGCGTAACCGGCGCACCGCCGGGTCTGGAGTCTTGCTGGCGCGCTTGCCCGGTCCAACGCCCCGACTTGATCGCGAAGGCGAACATCGATGCCGCGAGACGGATTGCCTGCCCGTACGTCACCCGCTCCAAATACACCCGCAAGCTCGCGATCGTGCAGGGTATCCCTTCCTGTCTTTGAGTTTGTCAGTCCGGCGGCACCTGGTCACGCACTCGAAGCGACACGGATTCCAACCGGCGCGTTGAAGCTCGACGAATCACGCGCAACCTATCGCGGCGGCGTTTCGAGCGCGGCCCGGATCTCCCGTTCACCCGCCCGGGCGATCCTGACGTTCTTCAACCGCGAAGTGAGCCCCGCGACGATTGCGACGTCGCGTTTTTGAACGCCCACCGCGCCGGCCAAGAAGGCGATCAGCGCCTTATTGGCCTTGCCTTTTTCCGGCGGGGCGGCCACTGCGATCCTCGCGCGACCGTCCCATTCGCCCAGGCAACGTGTCTTCGACGCCCCCGGTACGATCTTGACTCGAACGATCGTGGCCTCTCCGTCTTTGACCAAAACCAGCATTGCGATACTCTACGCCATCAGCGCGAGGATTTGGAGGGCGGAGCCTGGGGGGGCGCTCTTGTTTCGGTTGTGCGATCGCCCGGCGCGACGGTGCAAGACCGTCCGCCGGATCTGACTTGGATCTGGATTGAACCGACCATGACCACGCAGTTCGAGATCGGCGTAATCGGATCGGGCAACGCGGCCGAGGGCATCGTGCACGGCGTGCTGCGCAAGTCCGTCCTGTTGGATGATCGCATCGTCGCATCCGACCCGCATGCCGATAGGCGCAGAGTATTCGCCGACCGATTCAAGATCGCCGTGACCGACGACAACCGCTACGTCGTCGAGAACAGCTACATCATCATCCTCGCCGTCAAACCGCAACAATATGCCGCCGTGTGTGACGATTTCGCCGACCTGGTTCGCGAGGATCACGTCATCGTTTCGATCATGGCGGGCGTCTCGACGCGATCGATCGAAGCGCGCTTTCCAAATGTAGACGCCCGCGTCGTTCGGGTGATGCCCAATCTTCCAATGCACGTCGGGGCGGGAATGGCCGGGGTTCACGCGGGAACGCACGCACGGGAAGTCGACATTCTGCGGGCGCAGCGAATATTCGAAGCCGGTGGGCGTACCATCATCATCGAGGACGAGGCGCTCATGGACGCGGTGACGGCCGTCTCCGGCAGCGGGCCGGCATATTTCTACTATTTCGTGGAAGCGCTCACCGCCGCCGGGCAGCGGGCGGGCCTATCGCAACAACAGGCCGACATACTCGCCAAGCAAACGTGCCTCGGCGCCGCTCGGATGATGATCGAGTCCGGCGATACCCCTGCGGTCCTCCGCGAAAAGGTCATGTCGCCAGGTGGCACGACGCAAGCCGCGATCGAGTTCTTCAGCCACAAATCCTTGTTCGACACTATTCAAGACGGTGTGTTGGCCGCGTGGCAACGCAGCCAGGAACTTGGTCGCTGAGAGACCGGGCAAGGTGGCGGAGGAAGTTTTCAGTGGGGAAGTTGTCAGTGAGGAACCGCTGGATCGTTCCTGCTGACAACTGAAGACTGAGGACTGAATACTGCCTTGGCCGAAGACCTCCTCTGCCGCGAAGCGATTGCGCGAAAAGACGCACGGGGCGCACCGCGTGGATTGCAGCGCGCCCCGTGTGGTGTTTTGCCATGACCGCAATGGAATATCGCCGTGCGGGCCATCTTGCGGCGCACGGCCCGCGTGTATGCTTGCTCCGCACGGCGGACGCCATAGGTCCGCCGATTCCTGTGTAGTCCGCGATCGGAAATCGACAATCCGCCGCCCTCACGCCGCCGCGGGCCGTCGCCGTCGCCCAACCACAACCGCCCCCGCCGTCAACAACAGCACCGTCAGCGCGATCATGCCCCATTCGGATACCCTCGGATTCCTGCAGCGGGTAGGCGGGTAAAGTCCCACCAGGCTAATCGCACCCGAGGCGAAGGTGGCGAATCGGCCCTCGGCGCGGTA
>JADFHG010000498.1 GCA_022567365.1 Planctomycetota bacterium
GCGCAGTTGATGACTGTTGCGTTTCGGGCGAATCCTGCGCGGGGTTGGTCCGACGATATGGCTACGGCGTTGGTGAAGCCTGACCGCGCATCGGATTCGCTACGGCAGGTTCCGCCGAACAACCCATCAACCGAACCACAGTCCGAGGATTCCGAGCGGCAACCACCAACCGCGCAGTCGGATTCCGCCATCAACCAAACCCAACCGAAGGACAAGCCCAAGGCGTCGCCCGATGACAAGAAGCCCGTCGAGGCTCCGCCGAAGCCCGGCGCCGCCCAAGACGAGTCGGTGGAAAAAGCCCTGCCGTATACCGTGCCGGGAGTCGTGTACCGCGGGCTCCAGCTCGCGCCGGTGGCGGCGGCGATCGCGATGGTCGAGACGCAAGGCGCGGGGCGCGAGGTCTCCGAGTCGCTGATCTTCTCGCCGGGGGGAGCAACCGGTCAACTCGGACTGACGGCGCCGCCGGCGACCGTCGATGGCGTGCTGGTCACACGGCGAGGACTCCAAGGTGGCGGCCCACTCGCGCTGGGCAAGGGTACATCGAACAACATATTCCAAGCCCAACCCAATCCGCTCTCCGGTTCGAATGGGATGTGCCAAGTGCTCGCCGCCGCCGGGCATTTCGGCAGCGTCCACGCGTGCGAGACGGGTCTGCACCGATAGAGCGGCCGTGTCCGTTTCCTGCAGACATCTGCGGAATCCGCTGCGTGCTATGGGCAGACTTGACCCGCAATCCGGCTGTGCCAGTGCCCGTGCGCCGCGGCCACCGCAAGACACGGGCAAGCTGCCGTTTGTCCATGGCACTCATCAATCGAATCGCAACCGAGCACTGCCGCCGTCGAATGCTCCGTCCGCCACGGGGGGCGGACGCTACTGGGCGCCGACACAACGGGGGGCGGACGCTACGAAATGGTCGCGATCGTTCTAGTCTAACCGCGGCGCGAAGATCGCGCGAAAGTAGATCTGCGGATCCTGGATGACGGTCGTGAGGATGTCGCTAACGACTTCACCGTCGATGAACCGATCGAATTGCACCTGCCCACGGGCAAACTCCAGGTCGCGGAAGAAGGCAAGCGTCGCGCTGGCGTTCATGATGTCGATCTGCCCAACGTGCGCCAGGCCGACGAGGTGACCGATTTCGTGGGCACCGGTCTGGGCGATGGCAAAGACGATGTTGTTGATCGAGTTCGTCACCGCGGTTCGGCAGGACGCGCCGTGCCCCTGGAAGCTTCCGACGTTGACCACGGCTTCGTCTTCGGGGTCGCGATTGCCGATGTCTTCCCGCGAGCCTGCGGGAAGGACGGATCCAAAAATGACACGTACCTGGCACTCCGGAAAGTCTGGATCCGGCGGCGGTAGGGCGGCGTCGAACACGTCCTGATCCTCGGCCAACACCCGAACCGGCGTGAAGGTCAATCGCGAGACCGGTCCGTCGGGCGGATCATCGCCTTCGCCGATGATCTGGATGGGCGTATCGGCAAAGATGGCTTTCAGGCGCCCTAGCACTTCCCCGCGAACGAGATCGCTGATGTCGGCGAGAAACTCCCGCTCTTCTTGCGTCCCATCGTCGGGATCCCAAAGCCCGGGCTCCGTCAGGAACCCTTCCTCGAATATCACCTGAACGACCTGCCCTTCCGCCGGCGGCTCCAGCAATGCGACGTCGGAAGCGCTCGAGCGCTCGGCGGTGATTGTGCCCGTTCGGTCGGCTTGGTTCGTGGACTCGTCGAATCGAATGAACGCGAAGTATCGGCCGGCTTCGAGTACGGGATAGTCGAAAGACGTTCCCACCGGCCCGCCGCCCGCGATCACGCCGGCTTCGTTTGTTTCCGTGTCCGCGATGAGGATCCGCACGGAACGAATCGCATCACCGTCGATCCGTACGCGAAATCCCTCGCCTATGGCGTATTCGCCCAACGGGGAGAGGTCCGCGGTCAATTCGTGCGGCGATCCGTCGAGGTCGATGACCGGCAGGTCGGTAAACGGATTGAGCGGCGGAACGTCGACGGCGCAGCCGCTCCACATGCCGCCTGTCATCGTGGCGATGATCATTGCCGCCAAGAGCACGGCACGACCGGCGTGCGGCGGGGCATGGCAGCTCGTCAAGGAACGGGCGGCGCACCGTGGTGCGTATCCCGTGACAGACGCGCTCGACGATTCTCGACATGTCGTGGCGGCGTGGTCGTATGGTCGCAAATTCATCACAACGCCTCCACCACGACGATGATGTCCTCGGCCGGCGACTCAACGTCCAGCACGGCCGGGCGGAACGCAAAGTCGTCCGCAAAGAACTCGACACGGTACGCACCGGCGGGTCGATCAAGCGAGAACGCGCCGTCTTCGTCGGTCAGGGTAAAGACGATGGGGTCGCCAAATCCAGCGTCGGGATCGTTTTCGGTGTTGTCGTCATCGAGCCGCACTCGAAACCGCGTACGCACGAGCACGCCGATACCGCTGACGCCGGTGCCATCGGGCAAGACGACGCGTCCGGCAAGCGGCACGAATTCGGCCGCTTCCGGCGGGGCCGTCTGCGCGAGCGCGGGATCAACGCCCTCGATCTCCCATGCGGCGTCGACGTTTGGGAAAAGGCCCAGATCGCGGATCGTCTGTTCGATCGCGGTGCCCTGCGCGAGCTTCACTCTGGCGGTCCCGTCTTCAGCGTCCCAATTCACGATGGTGTACGTCGCGAGCGTTTGGACATTGCACGCGGGGACGTCGAGGATTTCGCCGGCGGCGACGGGTTCGGGTTCGATCGTTTCGCCTTCGTCCAACCCGATCGGTACGTCGTCGTTGACGCGTCGATAAAGGAGCACCCGCAGATCGAGCGAATCCGGACACGCGACGCCGATCGAATCGAGGAAGCGGACCCGATGCGTGACACCGGGCGGCAGGAGCGGCGTTGCCGCGAAGTCGCCGGCGTCGGCGTCATCGTGCGGTCGGATCTGAAGGGCCGCGTAGAGCGTCGTTGAAAAGTTGGTAAACGCAAAGCCGGACTCGATCGGAGGATCGACGAGGCTGGGCGAGTTGC
>JADFHG010000499.1 GCA_022567365.1 Planctomycetota bacterium
AACTGGTCATGCACGCGCGGCACGCTGAGGAATATCGACGGATCGTATTGTTTCCAGTTTTCGAGCATGCGATCGATGTCGCGACCGCGGGAGTCGTCGAGGCAGAGCTGCGCCCCGTGGTAGAGGGTGATGCATCGCTCGAACAAGCCGCCGAAGCTGTGGTGCCACGGCAGATAGCTCATGAACACGTCCGATTCGCCGATGTCCCAGACGTGCGAGATTGCCTTTTGTTGGGATATGAGGTTGCGGTGACACAGGCGAACGCCCTTCGGCGGACCGGTTGTACCGGATGTATACATGACCATGCACATATCGTCTGGCGCGACCGCGTCGATCCGCTCGGTCACAGCGTCCATCGGCGCCCCACCCTCTTTCATGAGGTCGGCCAGCGGTGACGCCCCCCAAGCGGCACACGCGTCGTCGTGGTCCATCGCGAAATACTTTCGGATCCACGGGTAGCGGCTCGCCTCGATCTTCTCGAGTTGGTGCATTCCCGACGCCACCACAAACCGCGGACGCGAATGGTCCAACGTATACGCGACCCGCGGCGGGGGATATCCCGCGAAAATGGGCACCGTCACCGCCCCGATCGACATGACCGCGAGTTCGAAAATGAACATCTCGGGACGGTTCTCCGAGAGCATCGCGATTCGATCGCCGGGGCGCACGTCGAGCGCGATCAAGTGTCGCGCGACGCTCCACACCCTGTCGGCGAAACCCTTGAAACTCATCTCGCGGACGTGGTCATTCTCACGATACCGAAGGTAGGTCTTCTCACCCAGACGATCGCCGCGATCGCGCAGGAGAACTCCCAGCGACGCCTCGTAATCGCCCAACGGCGTCGGGTGGCTGTGCTCCTCGCCGACGCGTCGGATGCCGATCCGGTGGTCCAACGCTTGCGCGGTCGATTGGCAATACGCAAGACAGGAATCGCGGAGCAGTTCTTTGGTCAGCGCGAATCGCTCGTCGGGCGTCTTCGGGACGGAGTCGACGCTGACCGGATCGACGCCCGCCCGCCGACGCAGAAGTTGCGAAGCGGCGAAGTAGACGATGTTCGTGGCGATCTCCTTGATATGAGAGCACCCGACCTTGCCGCCCACACGCCGGACGATCTCGCCGAGGACGCCGCGCTCGATCCGCAAACCGACGAGCCGCTCGGCGACCGTCTCCACCTCTCGGCAGACCGGAAACGGCACCCGAATCATGTCGAGCTTGCTGCGCGTGATCTGTTCGTCCGGCAGGTAGATGTTGAGTTCGAGCTTGATGAGATGCTCGCTGTCGAGCATCGTGCCGATGAGCACGATGTTGTCGCTATCCGCCTCGAACAACTCGATTCCAATGTTTCTCTGCGCGGTGAGTTTCATCGCATAGGCTCCCATTGATCCTTCGTGGCCATCTTCCTCGCGATAATGTATCGCCCGAGCCATCGACGCCTGCACCTGCCGCCGCAATGACCGAAACAGCGCCTCCTCGTCCTTCAGTCCGGCGTTCGCGGCGTATCGGCAAAGCGGAGTCAGGATCCACTCTTCGTTGGCGAAGAGCTTGACGCTTTTCAGTCCCCGCCCCAGCGCGTCGCGGAACTGTTTGACCGAACTGGTCACATGGCCCGCGAAGCGCATGATCGTCACGCGGTGTGCGGCCCAAACCTCGTCATACTCGGCGTCTTGCGGATATGCGTCGATCGCCTTGCCCACGTCGAAGACCGCTCGTGTGACCCGCTGAACGAAGTCGGCCTTCGCGGGATCCTTGCAGAGATCGCCCATCCTCAGGTCGCTCAACGCGCCGTTGGGGTTGACCATGTGGATCAGCCCGCCGACGTTGAGCACGATCGTGATCATCGCCTTGTCGAACTCGATGCGTGTACCGGGAACGTCGCGAACATGGTTGAATGTGTAATCGTGCGCGGCGACGATGATCTCGACGCGTTCGCGCTCCAATTCCCCACCGCCCGCGAAAAGCAATGAACCCTTCTTCTCGATAACGTATACGGTCTCCGCGCCGCCGCCCCGACGACCGCCGGCCTGCAGCGATATGCCGCGCACCACCCGGTCGATCAGGGCCGCGCTCATGTCCCCGGTGACGCCCGGCAGTCGCCCCATGAGCAGCGACTCGTTGATCTGCTCCTCGTACGTCCGGATCGTTTGTTCCGACAGAATGCCGTTCGGCAGAACCAGGAGAATGGGCACCCGTTGCCGCAAACCATCGATCGACGTGAGGTGACCGCGCTCCGCGAGGCTCTCGAGAAACCGCACGAGTTCGCCGGTCAAGAGACCGAGTTGATCGGGGTTGCAGCACACCAACAGCAGTTCGGGCATGCACCCCAGCGCATCGGCCTCGAGCAGATTGCCGAAGACCCGCCCCTTGATGGAAATCGATCGGGTCGTACCGCTCTCGTGGAGGGTGAGGGTTCCCGTCGCCTTCAGTATATGCGTGATCCCATCCCCGGTGCGACCGACGAGGCAATCGCCGCGCGCATGCACGAAGAACGCCACGCCCAGCGCACCGGCAGGATGAATCCCTAATGTGCCCTCACGAATCATCGTTCTCCCATCCGATCCGGTTTGTGCGTGTGCGGTCCCAACTCATGACGATCTGTCCTCCCACGGCGTTTCGGTCGCCGCGCGCGATTCCGCCGCCAACAGCGCCGCCCCATATGCCCCGGCGTGCTGTGGCATGGGTGGCAGAAGAATCTCCGTTTCCAACACTTCGCCCAAAGCCCGAACCATTGCCCGACAATGCGCTACAACGCCTCCGGTCACGCCGACGGGTCCGTTCCGCGACGACATCATTTCCATTATCCTGGTGGCGATGGATCGAAACAGACCCATCGAAATGTCTTGACGCGGTTCCCCGGCTTTGATCCGCTCGATGACCTCGGTCCCGGCGAACACCGTGCAGAAACTGTTGACGATCGTTCCCGCGGATGACGTCATGGCGAGGTCGTCAATTTCCCTAAGCGTGACTCCGAGCTTCACCGCGATCGACTCGAGGAAGGTTCCTGT
>JADFHG010000500.1 GCA_022567365.1 Planctomycetota bacterium
TCCCGGCCATACGCGGTCCGATGCGCTGCAAACCGCCCAAGGTGATTCTAGCCGAGGCCCGTGAACTCGTGGCCGACGGTGCCGTCGAGTTGCACCTGATTGGTCAGGATACGACGAGCTATGGGCTGGGCGCGGACCCGTTCGATGGCGGTCTCGCCGCTCTGCTCCGAGCACTCGATGGCGTCGACGGTCTCGAGTGGATCCGTCTGATGTACGTCTATCCCTCCGTGATGACGGATGCAATTATCGACGCCGTCGCGGAATGCGAAAAGGTCTGCAACTACATCGACATCCCGCTGCAACACATCAACGACCGCGTCCTCAAATCCATGCACCGGCGGATCGATCGGGCGACGACGGAAGGGCTTCTCGCGAAGCTCCGCGATCGCATCCCCGGGGTCTGCATCCGCACGACGATGATCGCCGGTTTCCCGGGCGAGACCGAAGCGGAGTTCGACGAACTCGTCGCGTTTGTGAAGGATTTCCGTTTCGCGGCGCTCGGTGTGTTTCCGTACTCGCTCGAACCCGACACGCCGGCCGGTCGTATGAAGGGCCAACTGCCGAAGAGCGTCCTGACCGACCGGGTCGAAACCCTCATGCTCGCGCAGCAGGACGTGGCGTTCGCGTTGGCCGACGAACGCGCGGGCACCGTATGCAGCGTGTTGATTGACGGGACCGACGACGCGGGCCTTACCGTCGGGCGATATTACGGACAGGCCCCCTCGGTCGACAGCGTGACCTATGTGGAAGGCCCGAGCGCCCCCGCGGGTTCGTTCGCCGAGGTACGGTTCACGGGCCGGCGAGATTATGACCTGTTGGCAAGACCCACGAAAACGGCCCTCCCCGTCCTTGGCGCATGAAGATCAACCTGCCGAATCAGATCACACTCGGCCGGCTCGGGTTGGCCATCATCTTCTTCACGATGCTGTCGCTCTATTCGCAACAGGACTATGCGCGCCAGTGGTGGATGCTCGACGTCGCCTTTGTTCTATTCATCGTGGCTGCGTTGACGGACATTCTCGACGGATACCTCGCCCGCAAGCACAACCTTGTCACGCCGCTCGGGCGAATACTCGATCCGCTGGTTGACAAGGTGCTCGTCTGCGGTGCGTTTATCCTCTTCACCGGTCCGGGATTCGTCGATGCAACGGGAAGAAACGTCACTGAGGTCAAGGCGTGGATGGTCGTCATCATCGTCGGCCGCGAGCTGCTGGTGACCGGAATTCGCGGGTTCAACGAGTCGATCGGGCGGGAGTTTCCCGCGTCGATTCACGGGAAAATCAAGATGTGGGTCCAGAGCATCGCCGCCCCGACCGTCCTGCTCGTGATCGCCCATGAGGGGACGTGGTTCGCCCAGCCGGTGGCCCACTGGTTCAAACTCGTCGCCGTGTGGGCCACCGTCATCGTTACGGCGCTCTCCACCATTCACTATCTCGTTCGCTCGCGCCACATCTTCGAGGAAAGCACGGCCACGTGACCGAGCTGGGCTTTGCCAATGCGTTTCTGCTGGGCATCGTGCAGGGGCTGACGGAGTTTCTCCCGGTCAGCAGCAGCGGACACCTCGCCCTGACCCAACGGTGGCTCGATCTTGACCCCGACAGCCCGACCATGCTCCTGTTCGACGTCTGCGCGCACGTCGGCACGCTGGTCGCCATCATGATCGTCTTCGCGAAACCTGCCGGTCGGTTTCTTCGCCGGTTGCTGCGTGAGTTGGGCAAGGCGCGCCCGAAGCGGCGTTATGCCTTGCGAATCGTCGGGCTTTGTGTGGCCGCGTCGGTGCCGACGGCGGCGATCGGGCTCGGTTTCAAGGACAAGCTCGAGGCGTCCTTCGACAACCCCACGGTAATCGGCATTTGTCTCATCGTGACGGGCGCGTTGCTTGCGGCCACTGCATTTGCGCCAAGGGCGCGCCGCGGTTGGGGTCGGTTCGGCGTTTTTCGCGCGGCGATCGTGGGATTCGCGCAAGGGTTGGCCATTCTGCCAGGCCTCTCGCGCAGCGGGGCGACAATCTGCATGGCGACGTTGCTCGGTCTGCGGCGACGGTGGGCCGGGGAGTTCAGCTTCTTGATCGCGACTCCGGCGATTCTCGGCGCTGCCGTGCTCAAGTTTCGTGATACGACCATGCTGCCGGAATCGGAGTTGGCCGCGGTGCCGTGGGGTCCGGTCATGGTCGGGGCGGGCGTGTCCTTTCTCGTCGGCGTCGTCGCGCTGAAGCTATTGCTGGGAATCGTAAGGCGGGCGAAGCTCCACTATTTCGCGTTCTATTGCTGGATTCTCGCGGCGTGCGTGCTGCTCGGGGCGTTTGCCGAGAAGTAGGATCAGATGAATTGGACACTCGTATAGTGATTCAGAATTGGGGAGGCGGGCCTGATCCGAACCGCGCGATTCTCCCCCGAGCCGCGGGCTTCAGCCCGCGCGGACGTTCGTGTACAAAGGAGCGTCGCGCCAAGTCCGTGACACCGCGCAAGCTGAAGCATGCGGCTCAGGAAGTCGTGCAATTTGTGAAACACGACGCCAGCGAGCGATCGCGCCGATCCGCCAATTGACCGCGCGGTTACCCGCCGGTCCCGGCCTCGATTCGCGCGATCACCGTGCTGTCGTCGATGATGAGGAGCGTCTCTTCGCCGTCGTGCTTGCGCAGCCGGAGCCGTCTCAGCCACAATCGGTCGTCCTTGCCGTGCGCAAACCAACTTCCGGTCGGCATGTCCTCCCAACCCTGGACGATCCCGACGACCTCGATTTGAACCGGTTTGTCGCGATGCTCGATGGTCTGTTTCACGCAAACCGGCGTACCGACCGGAAACCGCGACTCGGATGTGGATACCAGGCTCAACATACTTCTCCTCGACGTTTTCCTCGAAGGTTCGCCCACCGTTTCGTGCGCTATTATAGCGACTCAAACAACCGGTATCTTATCCGAACCTAGCAGCCTGTTGAAGAAGTCCGCGTAGCGTCCGCCCCCTGTGGCGGACGTGGTTTTCGA